>NZ_QZFV01000077.1:0-76974 GCF_003600245.1 Amycolatopsis panacis | reverse complement strand
GCATGCCGCGCAGCCGCCTGCCGGGGCGCCCCGGCCGTGGTTCCCCGGCGGGCCGCCGGATCCGGCGGCGCAACCGGAACGCCAGCGCCGCGCCCAGCACCGCGCCGACCGTGTTGGACAGCAGGTCACCGGTGTCGAACAGCCGGTACGGGCACCTCATCAGGAACCAGACGCCGGTCAGCTGCGTCGTTTCGATCAGCAGCGACATGGCGAATCCGCTGAGAATGGCGAATCCGATGCTGCGCCCGAACAAACGCCGCATGAGCACGCCCCATGGCACGAAGAACGCGACATTGAACAACACCTGCCGCAGCGCCGGGTTGTGCAGCAGGTCGGTGTTGAACTGGTGCATGTCCGACAGGAACTGCAGCGGGTTCAACTCGGGGTGCCGCAGCTTCCGGTGCGTCACGCAGTACGCCGCGTCGATCTGCGGGATCGGCATCAGGGTGTAGGTGACCAGCGCGAACGCGTACACCAGGAAGGCCGGCGCGGCGATCGCGCGGAACATGCCCAGCTCGCCCCGTTTGCGGTAGGTCACCGCGACGTAGGGCACCACCAGCACGATCGCAAGGCCGAACCCGGCGAAGACCGCGATGAGCGTCGGCACGCTCCACTGTGTCATCGAACCTCACCCTCTGTTGTCCGGGGAGGGTAACGGCGGTTCTCCCCGGGCAGCGCGGCGGGCGGCGGTTTCCGGTGGCCCCGGTGTTGTCCGGCCGGGCGAGCTGTCCGATGTGGTCGCCGGCGCCGGACCGGGCGGGCGGATCGTGCCACAAGGTGGCCATCCGGGCGCCCCTGTTTCCCCTCCACACCCCTGCCCAGTGGGTCCGGCTGTCCCTGCCCGCCCGGGCGGCCCACCATAAGATGGTGGGAAGGAGCCGCCATGGTGCTCGCCGAAGAGGACATGCGCGCGCTTGACGACGTCCGGCGTGGATTGGTCGTGGTCCGCAACGGGTTCGTCGGAGCAGAGGAGTGCTACCTGTGGTCCGGCGGCGGGCGGGTACCGCCCTGGGAGGCCCAGGCGGTGGACCGGCTGCGCTGGCGTGGTCTGGTGGCGCTCACCCGGCGACCGGGTGCCCCGGCCAGCCCGCTGGTGGCGACCGACCAGCAGCCGAGCGCCGCCTGAGCATGCGGGGACGACCGGGACTGGAGCAGGACAGCCGAGGATGAGCGAAAACCCGAACGCGCCGCTGGGCGCGCCCTGGCCCCGGCCGCAGCAGGTGGCCCCGGCTGCGCCCTCCCCCGAGCCGGCGCCGCAACCCACGCCACCTTCGCCGCAGCGCCGGTGGCGGATAGTGGCCCTGGTGACCGGCCTGGTCGTGCTGCTCGGGCTGACCGGATTCACCATCACGCGCTACGTTCTGCAGCAGCCGCCGCCCCCGAAGCCGCCTTCGCAGCCGTTCGACATCGCCGGGACGTACGCGCGCGTACGTCCCGGCGTGGCGAATGTCGAGGCGGTGCTGGCCACCGGCCAGGGGGTCGCCTCCGGTACCGGGATCGTGCTCGGCGCGGACGGGCTGGTGCTGACGAACAACCACGTGGTCGAGGGCTCCATCGTCGTCCGGGTCACGCTGGCCGGCGGCCGGGTCCACGACGCGAAGGTGCTCGGCTACGACCGTTCCCACGATCTCGCCGTGCTCAAGCTCGCCGGCGCGAGCGGGCTGCCCACCGCGACGCTCGGCGATTCCGGTCAGGTCAAGCCCGGCGACTACGTGCTCGGCGTCGGCAACGCGGGCGGGCAGGGCGGGGAGCCGGCCTCGGCCGTGGGCCGGGTGACCGCGCTCGGCCGGTCGATCGTCGCCCGCGACGCGGAGACCGGCGCCAAGGAGACCCTGCACGATCTGATCCAGACCGACGCGCCCGTGCGGCAAGGGGATTCCGGCGGGCCGCTCACCGACACCGCGGGCCGGGTGATCGGCGTGAACGTCGCGGGCAGCGCGGGCTACGCGGTCGAAAAGGGTGAGCACGAGAGCTACACCATCCCGATCACGCCCGCCGCGGAGATCGCCGGGCAGATCGTCGCGGGCAAGGAATCCGGCACCATCCACATCGGACCGAGCGCGTACCTGGGCATGACCGTGAACGAGACCGCCGACGGCGCCGGGGCGATGATCCAGGCGCTGGTCCAGAAGAGCCCGGCCGACGAGGCCGGGCTCAAGGCGGGCCTGCTGGTGGTCGGCGTCGACGATCAGCCGGTGCGCTCGGCCGCCGATCTGATCGCGCAGGTGGACCGGCACCACCCCGGCGAAACGCTGAAGTTCACCATCACCGGACAGGGCGGGCAGCAGGGCACGGTGTCCGTGCAGGCGGCCAGCGGGCCGATCGGTTAGCGCGTCCGGCCCGTTTCCGGCCTAGGCTTGTCCCTGGTGGCCGGGGCGCCCGGCCGGGAGGGTGCTCCGGATGGCCGGATGGCGGACCCGTCGTCGGCGGGAAGTGGCCGACGAGGCGCTCGTGCGCTCCCTGTTCGAGGAGCACGGGCGGGCGATGCTCGGCTACGCCACGCGGCTGCTCGGCGATCGCGCCGCGGCCGAGGACGTGGTGCAGGAGGCGCTCGTGCGGGCCTGGCGGAACCCGGACAGCCTGGTCAACGGCCGGGGTTCGGTACGCGGCTGGCTGCTCACCGTGGTGCGCAACCTCGTGATCGACCGGGTCCGGGCGAGTCACGCGCGGCCGGCCGAGGTCGCCGGGGTGCCCGCCGGCCTCCCGGTCGAGCACGACCACGCCGACCGCGTGGTGGACTCGATGGTGGTGCTGGCCGCGCTCGACGGGCTCTCCGCCGAGCACCGGGTCGTGCTGGAGCAGATGTACCTGCACGGCCGGAGCGTGGCCGAAGCCGCCGAACTGCTGGGAATTCCGCCCGGCACCGTGAAGTCCCGTTCGTATTACGGGCTGCGGGCGCTGCGGGAGCAGTTCCGCGACGAGCGAGCAGGAGCGGAGGGGATCGCCGGATGAACCGGGACGAGCACGTGGACCTGGCCGGATACCTCTCCGGCCTGTTCGGCGCGGACGAGCACCGCGCGGCCGAAGCACATCTGGAGTCCTGCCCGGCCTGCCGGTCGGAGGCGGCGTCCCTGCGCGAGGTGCGGGGAATTCTCGGCGAGCTGCCACCGGAAGCGCTGCTGGCGGGCGCCCCGGAGGACGGGGACCTGCTGCTGAAGCGCACAGTGCACCGGGTCCGGACGGAATCGCGCCGCCGGACCGGGCGAGGCACGCTCGTCGCGGCCGCCGCGGCGGTGGTCGTCGCCGCGATCGGGCTGGGCATCGGCGTGGCGGTGGGCAGTTCGAACAGTTCGAACAGTCCCACGGCGGTCTCGCCGCCGACCATCGAAGCCCCGGGCATTCGTACTGTGCACGGCGCCTCGGGCGATGCGTCGCTCACCGCGACCGTCGCGCCCGCGGCCGGCTGGGTCCGGGTGAACGCCATGGTGACCGGGCTGCCCAGCGGGGAGAAGTGCCTGCTGGTCGTCGAGGGCAAGAACGGTGAACGCCAGATCGCGGGCGGCTGGGTGGTCACCGCGGAAAGCGCTCGCGACGGCGCGAGCCTGTATGGCTCGGCCATCGTCGACCCGGCTCAGGTCACGGCGGTCTCCATCGAGAACACCGCGGGCCACCAGTTCGTCCGTGCGGGACTGCCGTGAGTCACCCGAACCGCGCGGCCAGCCACCGGCGGGCGTGCTGCCACGGCTCGTAGGCGGGGTCGATCAGCCGGAAGTGGTCGACGTCCGGCAGCTCGACGTAGTCCACTTCGTCGCCTGCGGCGCGCGCCGCCGTCACGTACTCGCGGCTGTGCAATACCGGTACGCGTACGTCGGCGTCGCCGTGTACGACCAAGTGTGGGCAGCCGACCGGCAGCTGCCGGAGCGGTGAGGCGGCTGGATCGTCATCGCGCAGGAACAGCGAGGCCGCGCCTTCGCCGAGTTCCTCCGCTGCGCAGCGGGGTACGTCGGTGATCGGGGCCAGCGCGACGACGCCGGACAAGCCCTCGGACTTCCCGGCCAGCAGCGCCAGCTGCCCTCCCGCGGAGTGGCCGATCGCGACGGACGGGGCACCCGGGGCCGCGGTACGGATCGCGGTGCGTACGTCGTCGAGGGTCTGCGGCCACCCGCCGGTGTCGCCGTCGATGCGGCGGTATTCGATGTTCACCACGCGCCAGCCTGCGTCGGTCAGGTCGGCGGCCATCGCGTCGAGCTGGTGCAGATCGTGTTTGGCGCGCCACCAGCCGCCGTGCAGCAGGAGCGCGGTGCCCTTCCCCGGCGCGGTTCCGTGGAGTTCGGCGAACTGGCTGGGTTCGGCGCCGTAGCGAACGGTTTCCATCGACCCAGTATCGAGGTACGCCGCCGGTGGCGTGGTGGTTGAAGGGCTGTGAAGGGACCCTTCACGGACTCTGAGTCCGTGAAGGGTCCCTTCACAGCCTTCCCCTTGTTTGGGCGTGCGGTCGGGGCGGGTCGCGCTACCGTCGCGGGCATGACCACGCCCGTCGAAGCCTTCCTCCGCGACTACCACGACCGGAATCCGGCCGCGGCGTCCGAGCTGGCGGGAGCAGGGCAGTTGGTGGGGGACGACCGCACGGTGTACGAGGCCTTCGCCGCGTACGTCGGGGAGCCGCGCCGCGTGCTCGACCTCGGCTGTGGGGACGGCTCGCTGCTGGCGGTGCTCGCCGCCCGCGGTGCGGAGACCCTGGCCGGTATCGACCTGTCGCCGGGCCACGTGCGGCGAGCGCTCGCCACCCCCGCGCTGGCGGGCGCGGACGTACGCACCGGGCGGGCGCAGAAGCTGCCGTTCAGGGACGACGGGTTCGACGCCGTCGTGTCCTTTATGGCACTGATGCTGATGACCGATGTCGAACAGGTCGTCGCGGAGACGGCGCGGGTGCTCGCCACCGGCGGCACGTTCGCGATCGGGGTGGGCGGTCCGGGGGAGGGCGCGCTGGCGGTGTTCCCGAAGATCGCGCGCCCGCTGTTCGCCGTGATTCCGGAAGAACGACGGGTGCCCTCCGGCGGTGACCCGCGCACTCGCACCCGCGAAGGTCTCGACCGGCTCCTCGGCCCGGCCGGATTCGCCCCGGTGGACTGGCACGAGCTGCTGCTCGACGTGTCCGGCCAGCCGGAGCAGGTGTGGCAGACCTGTCACGACACGTACTACCAGATCGATTCGCTTGACGAGACGCAGGTCGCGGGGTTGCGGACGGCGTTCATGGTTGCCACGCGGGACCTGCTGACCGAGGACGGGGTGCTTCCGGCGAAGGCCAGGGTGAACGTGGCAGTCACACGGTTGTCGTGACTGCGGCTGGCCGCGTACTCAGGCGACCGCCGCGCCGAACCACCGGGTCAGCGCGGATCGAAGTGCGTCGACGTCGGGTTCGGTGTCCGAGGAAGCCCAGGCGACATAGCCATCGGGCCGGATCAGCAATGCCGTGGGCGCGTCGCCGGCAGCGTCGGTGCACAGCGTCGTCACCCGGTCCTGCCACGGTTTCGCGGTGGTGGCGAGCTTCGCGCCCGGGGTCAGGTCGAGCAGGATCGGGCGGGCTGCCCGCTGTGCTGCGGCGAACGGCTCCGGATCGGTCAAAGTCAGGTCCGGAGCGCAGCGGCCGGTCCATGGATCCGGCGCGTCGCCGTACCGGATGTCGTTGCCGGACAACAGATCCGCGAGCTGCTTACGGACCACGCTGTGGCCGAGCAGCTCCCCGAACAATGCACGCAGCTCGGTGACCTCCGGACCCGGTGCGGTCAACGCTCCCTGCGCCTGGGTGCTTATGACCACCCGGTGGCTGACCGGGCGACGTTCGGCGTCGTAGCTGTCGAGCAGCCCCGGCGGCGCCCAGCCGTGCACCTCGGCGGCGAGCTTCCAGGCCAGGTTGGCCGCGTCCTGCAGGCCGAGGTTCAGCCCGGGGCCGCCGATCGCGGAATGCACGTGGGCCGCGTCGCCGAGCAGGAGCACGCGCCCGGCACGGAACCGCTCGGCGATCCGGGTGTTGCCCCCGAGCAGCCTGCGCAGCTGGAACGGCCCGGCGCCGGCGGGCGGCGCGAACGGCAGATCGGTGCCCAGCACCCGACGGATGCTTTCCCGGACCTCGTCCAGCGTCGGCGGTACTCCTTCGGGCGGGGCCGGCACGCCTCGTTCGGAAACATTCACCGAAGGCGCGTTCGCATCGAAGGGCGCGTAGGTGAAGACCCCGGTTTCCGTGCGGTAGTGCAGAAACGGCGGAATCCGGTGGCCCGCCAGCCGCAGCCCGCCGGTGGCCGGGTCGACCAGCTCCGGCGGAATCCGGACCTGCGCGCTGCGTGACACCGAATCGTCCCGGGAAACGCCGGGGAACTCGATCCCGGCGAGTTTCCGCACCATGCTGCGGCCACCATCCGCGCCGACCAGGTATTCGGCCGTCAGCCGGTAGGGGCCGTCCGGTCCGGTCACCCGCACGGTCACCGAGTCCGCTCCGGCGGTGAATCCGGTGCACTCGTGCCCACGGCGGATTTCGGCACCCAGCTCGGCGGCGTGCCGCGCGAGGACTCGTTCCAGTTCACGCTGCGGTTTCGGCAGCACGTACACCGGGTTGTCCGCCAGATCGGCGAGATCGAGCCGGAATCCGCCGAAAATGAATCCGGGCACCGGCTTCGGCGTGGCCTCTCCGGTGAGCTGCGCGTAGAGGCCACGTCGGTGCAGCAGCGGCACCACCTGGCCGACCAGCCCGTTCGCGCGGTGTTCCTCCTTGGCGCCGGACAGCCGTTCGAGTACGACCGGGCGGATCCCGGCCAGGCACAGTTCGGCCGCGAGCAGCAGGCCGTTCGGTCCACCTCCGGCGATCACGATTTCCGGCATGAGTTCCCCCAAGGGGTCAGGGCAGCACCTCGGCCAGCTGATCGAAAGCCTGGTGCAGCGCGGTTTCGAACGGAATCGGAGGAGCGGCGCGCAGCCAGCGCAGCATCGCCGCCCGGACCGCGCCTCCGGCGGCGGCCGCGACCAGCATCGGCCGCAGGTCGTGTTCCGGGCCTTCCCCGAGACGCTCGGCGATCGCCTCGGCCAGGGCCTGCTCGGTGGCCGCGCCGGCTTTCAGGAATTCGCCCTGCAGCGCGGGTTCGGAGACCATCAGCCGGACGCCTTGTGTCCACTGTGGATCTGGCTGGCCGCTGTCCGCGGTCTCGCCGCGGTCGTCCCGATACTGGTCGAGCACGGCCTGGCGCAGCGCCGTCCACAGTGGCTCGTCGGCGGGCCGGGCACGCAGGTGATCCGCGATGGCCTGCGCCCGGTCGTACTGCCGCGCGGCGATCGCCTCGGCCTTGCTGGAGAAGTAGTTGTTCACGGTGCGCGGCGAAACGCCCGCTTCGCCGGCGATGTCGTCGATGGTCACGGTGCCCAGCCCGCGCTCCACGGCGAGCGTGATCGCCGCCCAGGAAATCGCCCGGCGGGTCTCCTGGCGGCGGCGTTCCCGCAAGCTGGGGCGTTCGGTCATGGCTCCGACGCTACGCCTGAATGTGCGTGACGCGCAATCTTTGCGTGTTGCGCAATCTTAGGGCAGGACGCGGCACAGCGCGGCGAGCGTCCCGGACCACGCGCTGGCCGAGGGTGTGCCGTAACCGATGACCAGCGCGTCCCGCTCCGCTTCGACGTCCGGGTGGCGGAACCGGTCGAGACCGTGCACGGCGAGGTCCTGCCACGCGGAGCCCTGGACGACCGCGCTTTCGTTGCCAGAGGGGAGTTCCACCAGCGCGTGCAGTCCCGCGGACAGGCCGGTCACGGCGGCCTCCGGGCAGTGTTCGGCCAGTGCGGCGACGAGCTGGTCGCGGCGGCGCCGGTAGTACTGCCGCATGGTGCGGATGTGCCGGTCGTAGCCGCCGGAGGAGAGGAATTCGGCCATCGCGAGCTGGTCCACGGTGCTGCAGTGGAGGTCGTGGTCGCCCTTCGCCTTGGCGACCGCGGGCGCGAGCCGGGGCGGCAGGACCAGCCAGCCCAGCCGCAGTCCCGGGGACAGCGCCTTGCTGGACGTGCCCAGATAGACCACCTGGTCCGGGTCCAGGCCCTGCAACGCGCCGACCGGGCCACGCTCGTAGCGGAACTCGCCGTCGTAGTCGTCCTCCAATACCAGGCCGCCGGTGCGCCGGGCCCAGTCGAGCGCGGCCATCCGGCGGTCCGGGTGCAAGGCGACGCCGGTCGGGAACTGGTGCGAGGGCGTGAGCAGTACTGCGCCTGCGCCGGGTAGCTCGTCGAGCCGGTCTGTACGCGCGCCGTCGGCGTCGATCGGTACCGGCGGCGTGTGGATCCCGGCAGCTGTAAGCCGGCGTCGGTGTGCGTACAGGCCGTAGGACTCGACGGCGATTTCCGGTGTGCCACGGTGTTTCATCACCTCGGCGAGTAGCAGCAGGCCGTGTGTCACGCCGGAGCAGATGATGATGTGGTCCGGGTGCGTACGCACGCCGCGGGTTCGCGCGAGGTAGCTGGCGAGTTCGGTCCGCAGCTCAGCTCGGCCGCGCGGGCTGGGAAAGCCGAAGGCGTCGTCGGGGGCCGCGGCGAGTGCACGCCGTGTTGCTTTCGCCCATTCCACCCGTGGGAACGTCGACGTATCCGGTAGCCCGGAGCGCAGATCGTGGACGTGCCGGTGTCGGGTTGTGGGCCGTGGCGTCGCTTTCGCCGGAGCCGTGGCCGTGGCCGCGTGCGCGGCAACCCGGGTTGCCGCGCCCTGCCGGGCAGTGAGCCAGCCTTCGGCCACCAACCCCGCATACGCTTGCGCGACGGTATTGCGGGCGATGCCGAGATCCGCGCCGAGCGTGCGGCTGGACGGCAGTTTCGCGCCCGGAGCCAGCCGCCCGGTGCGGATAGCGTCACGCAAGGCTTCCATCAGGCCTTCGCGCAGCCGGGGGCCGCGCAGGTCCAGATGCAGGTCGTCGCCAGCGGAAGTGGCCCATTGATCGTGCACGGAAATGGACCATAGCAAGAGACCAGTGTTCAGTAGTGTCGGTGCCATGACCACAGACGCCATGACCACGCCAGACGAACGGCTCGCCCCGCACAAGCCCCGCATCAACCTCGCGGAGTTCGCGCCCGACGCGTACAAGGCGATGATCCGCCTCGATGCGTCGGTCCGGCGCGGAATCGACCCGACGCTGGCGGAGCTGATCAAGATCTGCGCTTCGCAGATCAACCACTGCGCGTTCTGCCTCGACATGCACACCAAGGATGCGCTGGCCGCCGGGGAGACGGTGGAGCGCATCGTGCAACTGTCCGCGTGGGAGGAGTCGAAGCACTTCTACACCGCAAAGGAAGTCGCCGCGCTGGAGCTGACCGAAGCGATCACCGTGCTTACCGACGGGTTCGTGCCGGACGAGGTCTACGCGCGGGCCGCCGAGGTGTTCGACGAGGCCGAGCTGGCTCACGTGATCGCCGCGATCACCGTGATCAACGCGTGGAACCGCTTCGGTGTCGCCAGCCGTGGCGTGCCCGGCGAGTACCGGCCCGCGCAGCGCTGAGCTTCACAGGCTCCGCAGCAGGCCCAGCGGGTTCTCCACGCAGTTCGCGATGAACCGGAGGAACCCGCCGGCCACGCCGCCATCGCATACGCGGTGGTCGAAGGCCAGCGTCAGCTCGGTGATTTTGCGCGCGGTCACCTCACCGTCGACGATCCACGGCCGGTC
Source organism: Amycolatopsis panacis (assembly GCF_003600245.1). Taxonomy (NCBI): domain Bacteria; kingdom Bacillati; phylum Actinomycetota; class Actinomycetes; order Pseudonocardiales; family Pseudonocardiaceae; genus Amycolatopsis; species Amycolatopsis panacis. The sequence goes on along the minus strand of NZ_QZFV01000077.1, from coordinate 67,351 downwards.
GATGATCCGGCCTACGCCGAGGATCGCGACCTCCGGGTGGTTGATGATCGCGGCCGAACCGTCCACTCCGAACACCCCGTAGTTGTTCAGGGTGAAGGTGCCGCCGGTCAGGTCCGCCGGGGCGAGACCGCCCGCGCGGGCCTGGCCGGTGAGTTCGGCCAGCGCCGCGGACAGTTCTTCGACGCTGTGGGTGTGCGCGTCGCGAACCACCGGGACCACCAGCCCACGGTCGGTCTGTGCGGCGAATCCGAGGTTGATTGCCTTCGAGAGCACGATTTCGTCACCCTCGAGACGTGAGTTCAGCTCGGGGAACCGTTGCAGGCCCGCCACCGCGAACCGGGCCAGCAGCGCGAGCAGGCTGATCTTCGGGGCGGCCGGGTCGGCGTTGAGCGCGGCGCGCAGCCGCAGGAGTTCGGTGGCGTCGACGTCCACCCATACGGTGGCCTCGGGGATCTCCCGGCGCGAGCGGGTGAGCTTGTCCGCCACCGTTTTGCGCAGGCCCCGCAACGGGATCCGCTGATCGGCTTCGGTGTCCTGAATGTGCTTCCGGGCGGGCTTCTCGGCGGCTCTGGCAATGGCTCGCTCGACGTCGGCGCGGCTCACGATCCCGCCGGTTCCGGTGCCCGACAGCGTCCGTAGGTCCACTCCGGACTTCCGGGCGAGCTGCCGTACCAGCGGGGAGACCACCCGAACACGGTCCGAAGTGGACGGTGCGACGGGTGCCTGCCGAGCGCGGCCACGCCGGCGGCGGGCCTGCGCGGCCGGCGTGCCGTAGCCGATCAGCACGTTGCCGCTGCCTTCCGGGGTGACCACGCCGGGCTCGACGAAGTTCGCCGCCTCTTCCACCGTGATCAGCGGGCTGCCGACGGCGAGCACCTCCCCGGCCGCACCGTGCAGAGTCGCGACGCGGCCGGCGAACGGTACCGGTACTTCGACGCTCGCCTTGGCCGTCTCGACCTCAACCACGGTCTGGTCGACCGCGACGGTGTCACCGACTGCGACGTGCCAGGCGACGATTTCCGCCTCGGTGAGTCCTTCGCCGAGGTCGGGCAGCTTGAAGACGGCCATCACGCCTCCCCGCCGGCCAGCGGGGCGCTGTCGTCCCACTGCAGCCGGTCGATCGCGTCCAGGACCCGGTCCACGTCCGGCAGATGGTGCCGTTCCAGATTCGGTGCCGGATAAGGGATGTCGAAGCCGCCGACGCGCAGTACGGGTGCTTCCAGGTAGTGGAAGCACGTCTCGGACAGTTGTGCTGCGACCTCCGCCCCATACCCGCAGAAGCGGCTCGCTTCGTGTACGACGACCGCGCGCCCGGTGCGTCGCACGGACGCGGCGACGGTGTCCAGGTCGAACGGTGCGAGACTACGCAGGTCAATGACCTCGGTCTGGTACCCCTCGTCCGCCGCAGCTTCGGCGGCTTCCAGCGTGGTGCCGAGCGCGCCTCCGTACGAGATGAGCGTGACGTCGCTGCCTTCGCGCCTGCGGATCGCACGGTCGAGCCCTGGTGAGCGACGCGTCGGGTCGATGGTGCCCTTCTCCCAGTAACGCCGCTTCGGTTCCAGGAAGACGACCGGGTCCGGACAGTCGATCGCTTCGCGCAACAGCGTGTACGCATCAGCGGGCGTGGCCGGTGTCACTACGCGGAGTCCCGCAGTGTGGGTGTAGTAGACCTCGGAAGAGTCGCAGTGGTGCTCGACACCGCCGATGCCGCCGCCGTACGGCACGCGGATCACCACAGGCAGCTCGACGTACCCCTTCGTGCGGTTACGCAGCTTGGCGAGGTGGCTGGTGATCTGTTCGAACGCGGGGTAGGCGAACGCGTCGAACTGCATCTCGACGACCGGGCGCAAGCCGTTCATCGCCATCCCGATCGCGGTGCCGACGATGCCCGCTTCTGCAAGCGGTGTGTCGAACACCCTTGCTTCGCCGAAGCGTTCGGTCAGACCGTCCGTGACGCGGAAGACGCCACCGAGCGTTCCGACGTCTTCCCCGAAGACCAGTACACGCTCGTCCTCGGCAAGTGCGTCGGCCAATGCGCGGTTGAGCGCCCCGGCAAGGGAGACCGTGGTGTCCAGCGTGGCCGTCATCAGCGCTCCTCGAGTTCCGCAGCGAGTTCTGCTGCCTGCATCCGCAATGCGGCTGTGGGCTCGGCGTATACATGCTGGAACAACTCCGCGGGGTCGAGCACCGTGTCGATGTTCATCCGCTCGCGCAACGATGCTGCGTCCGCTTCGGCGCGTACGTCGATCTCCTGCTGCGCCTGCTCGTTGAAAAGTCCACGGTCCGTGAGGTACTGCTTGAGCCGGGCGATTGGGTCGCGCTCAAGCCACTCCTCTACCTCCGCGCGTTCGCGATAGCGCGTCGCGTCATCAGCGTTCGTATGCGACTCGATGCGGTACGTGACGGCCTCGATCAACGTCGGCCCTTCGCCGGCCGCTGCCCGCGCGACGGCCTGCTCTGTTGCCGCATGGACAGCAGCTGCGTCGTTACCGTCTACGAGCACCGACGGCATTCCGTAGCCGACGCCCTTGTACGCCAACGAAGGCGCCGCAGTCTGCTTCGCCAGCGGCACGCTGATCGCGTACCCGTTGTTCTGTACCAAGAAGACCACTGGCGCCTTCCATACCGCGGCGAAGTTCAGCGCTTCATGCGTGTCGCCTTCGCTGGTGGCGCCGTCGCCGAGTAGTACCAGCGAAACGGTGTCTTCGCCCTTGACGCGCGCAGCGTGCGCGAAGCCGACAGCGTGCAAGGTGTTCGTGGCCAGCGGCGTGCACTGCGGTGCGACGTTCGCGCGGTACGGGTCGTAGCCGCAGTGCCAGTCGCCGCGCAACAGCGTCAGGACTTCGATGGGGTCGACACCACGCGCGACGATCGCCATCGAGTCTCGGTAAGTGGGGAACAGCCAGTCCTGCGGCCGCAACGCGAGCACGCCGCCGATTTCGCACGCTTCCTGCCCACGCGCCGACGGATACACCGCGAGCCTGCCCTGTTTGGTGAGCGCGGTCGCCTGCGTGTCGAACCGGCGCCCGGCGACCATGCCGCTGTGCAGGCGCAGCAGCACTTCGTCCGCCGGCATCGGCAGCACGGGCTGTTCGACCGGCTTGCCGTCCGGGGAGACCAGGCCCAGTGGTTCGTCGGTGGGCAGGAAGTGCGACGCGGCAATGCGTTCCGTAGTGGTCACCGGCAGCTCCGATCGATGCTCGGCCAAGACGAGTAGGCCTGATCCTCACTCCTGGCCGATCAAAGGTCCATGGATCATGGGGAAGTGTAGAATGATGGCTTACTTATGCTGTCTATGCTGGACAATTGGCCCCGGAAGGAATGCGCATGCCCGAGCTGGGTGGACGAATGGCGGCGGCACTCGACGAGGTCGACCTGAAACTCATCGCCGAACTGAAGGCGGACGGCCGGGCCTCGATGCGCGCCCTGGCCGAGCGAGTCCACATCTCGCGCGCCGGCTGCTACACGCGCGTCGAACGGCTTCACCGGGACGGCGTGATCACCGGCTACGCTGCCGTCACTGATCCGCGGCGGCTCGGGCAGGGGCTCGCCGCGTTCGTGTACCTCAAGGTCACGCAGAACAGCTGGCGAACCGTCAGCGCGGACCTCAAGCACATCCCCGAGATCGAGCACGGCGGCCTGGTCTCCGGGGACAACGACCTGATCCTGTTCGTCCGCACCCGCGACGCGGACAGCCTGCGCGACCTGGTGTTCGAGCGCCTGCAGGCGATGCCGGACGTGCTCTCGACCCACACCGTGCTGGTGTTCGACGAGCTGTGATCAGCCCTGCAGACGTTCCTTCACCAGGTAAACGGCATGCGCAATATGCCCGCCGGCGTCGCCGGCCTGCGGCGTGATCCGGTAACCCGCGCGCTCGTACATGGTGATGTTGCGCTTGCTCGCCGCCCCCGTGAACAAGGTGAACCGCGGCAGGGTTCCCGGAGCCTGCCCCTCCGCATACGCCAGGAGAAAACGCCCGAGCCCGCGCCCGGCGAGATCCGGCGCGACCATCAGCCTGCCGATCTCCCACCCGCCGTTCTCCACGCGGGCGCGGACGGCGCCGATCAGCCGTGGCCCCTGCCGCACCACCCAGCCATGCCACGTCCCGATCGATGCCCGCATGTCGGCGAGATCCTCGTGCAGCGCTGGGATTTCCGTGGTTTCGTTGAGCAATGCCTCCTGCATCCAGCAGCATCGCTGCAGGACCAGTAGTTCGGCCGCGTCGTCGAGGGTCGCCGGGCGCAGCCGCGTATCGGGCAGGCCGATCAGTTCGTCAAGCTCCACCGGACCTGTTTAACCACTCCCGGCGACCCGGCGCAACGCGATTCGCCGTGGTTCGGCTGCGTGGGGTGATCTGGTGCGTCCCGGTCTGCTGGCTGTTGGACTTGCCGCTGCTCGCCGGGCTGGCCAGGTGGTGGACCGGCTTTCGGCCCTGCGCGCTCCTGGCGTCGGGGTTGTCGCGGCTACTTGCGCCGCCGTTGTGCTGGCTTGTGCTGTCGCTCCGGGTGTCACTGTGTTGCCTGCGGTCTTGTGTTGCCTGCGGTCTGTTTCGCTGCGGTGACTTGCGCCGTTGTGCTGGCTTGTGCCGCCGCTCCCAGCATTGCTGCGCTGATTCGCGCTGCCGGGGCCAGTTCAGCCGCGCCGATTTGCGCTGCCGGGCCCACTTCTGCCGCGTCGACTCGCGCTCCGGCCCGCGTCGCCACGCACACTCCGCCGCCCGTTGCGGTGCCGCTTCGGGCGCGGAGGCCGGAACCCGTCCCGGCACCGTGGTTCACGAGCCCACCGCGAACTCCGTCCCGAATGGATCGCGCACGGTGACCATCCGTCCGTAGGGAGTGTCCACAGCGGACACTGTCTCGCCACCGGCTTCGGCCCCACGGGCGGCGGCCGAGTCGGCGTCGTCGGCGAGGAAGAGGGTGCCCCACGCCGAAGTCGCCTGCGGTTCGCCGGTGATTCCGCCGATCTCGTGCCCGTCCGGGCGGCGCAGGAAGGTGAAGTCGATGCCCGGCAGATCGTCGTTGCCGTCGAGGGTGAAGCCGAACACCGTGCGGTAGAACTCGCGTGCTCGTCCGGGCTCGGGGGTGACGAGGTCGTTGCGCATCAACGTGGCCGCCTCGTTGACCAGCCGGCAACCCGGCAGGCTGCGCCCCTGCCACAGCCCGAACCGCGCACCGGTCGGATCGACGGCGAGCGTCGCCCGCCCCCGGTCCTCGCGCTCATGCGGCTGCTCCACGACTGTCCCTCCGGCCGCGGTGATGGCCTTGGCCGTGCCGTCGCAGTCGTCGGTCGCCAGGTAGACCGTCCAGCCCGCGTGGTCGCCCTGCGTCAGCCCGGCGACCGGTAGCCCGCGGTACAAGCAATCCCCGCCGTCGAACTCCCAGCCGAACACTGCCCGGTAGAACCTTTGCGTCCGTTCGAGATCGGGCACGGTCAGCTCGATCCAGACCGGTGTGCCGAACGGCTGGTTCTCATCGATTGAACTCATCAGATCGTCCTCCTCGACAGGTGATGCCCGGAACGCTAACGGCCATTGCGGACAGTTCGAGTCCTCGTTCCGATGTTCACCATGTGGGAAGAGGTGGCCGCCTCATGGATCAACGGCGCATGCTGATCTTTCCGCCCTCGTTCCTCCCCGGCTCCGGATCGGCAGGCACGCATGCCCGGCTCGCCACTCGGCAACCCCGCCTGGACCGCGCTCGACGGCCCGCACTCCGCGTTCGCGGAACGAAAAGGCCGGGTCCTGCGCTATCCGGTGGAAATCTCCCCGTTCCTCGCCGTTCCGGATGACCCGGACCCCGCGGTGTGGCAGGACATCGCGGACCTGGTGGCTCCCGCCACGACCGCCACCGTGGTCGGCGGCGTCGATCTGCCGCTACCAGCCGGTTGGACCCTTTTCGCGGAAACCCCTGCGGTACAAATGAAAGCCGAAGCCCACCCGGTCCCGCCGGAAGCCGCCTCCGGCTCTGCGGATCCGGCGAACGAGGTCACCCGGCTGACCGTGGACGACGTGCCCGAAATGCTGGATCTGGCAGCCCGCACCCGGCCGGGCCCGTTTCGGCCGCGGACCATCGAATTGGGCACCTACCTGGGCATCCACCGCGACGGCACACTGGCCGCGATGGCCGGGGAACGGCTCCACCCGCCGGGGTGGACCGAGATCAGCGCGGTGTGCACGGACCCCGCGTTTCAGGGACAGGGCCTGGCAGCCCGGCTCGTGCGGGAAGTGATGGCGGAGATCCGGACCCGCGGTGAGCGGCCGTTCTTGCACGCTGCGACGGCCAATGTCGGCGCGATCCGGCTCTACGAACGGCTCGGGTTCCGGTTCAGCAGAGCTGTGCGGTTCAGTACCTATCGGGTCCCGGAAGGCTGAGGGCCGGAGTTCGGTGGGGATCGGGCTGAGCGGCTGGATTCGGCGGGTTGTCCGGGAGCGGGCGGTTGTCCAGGAATCTGCGATGGTCGGTTGTCCCGGGGTGGCTTCCGGGGCTGGGTGACTCTGCGGTTGGGCTTGCGCGGATGGCTGAAATCCGGCGAAATCGGCGGTCGGGCCGCCGCGAGATCAACGCGGCCGACGATCCGGACGCGATGCGGCGGATGAAGATCAAGGAGTACCGCACGAAGCTGACGCACCCGTACTACGCGGCCGAGCGGGGCCTGGTGGACGACGTGATCGAGCCCGGCCGCACGCGGTGAGCTGGTGATCCGCTCGCTCGTGATGCTGCGCACGAAGCACTCCGACATTCCGGCGCGCATGCACGGGAACCCGCCGGTGTGATGGCGGATCCGACGGTGCGCATCGTGCGTGGGAACCCGGACGAGGCCGAGGTGGCAGCTCTGATGACGGTGTTGCCGGCTCTGGGTGTGGGGGCTGGCCGGGATGGCGTGGGCGGCTCGGTGGCCGGGCCGTCGTCGTTGCCTGGGGTGACGGTGCCGAGACCGCGGCGGCCGGTGTTCGTTCCGGCGACCAGCTGGCGGGTGGGTCGTTGAGGGACGGGTTCGTGACTGCGTTCATGGCGGATTTCCGTTGTGGGGTGGCTCTTTTGGAGGTTGGTGGGTGTGGGAAGGGATCGAGGAGCGGGCGGAGGGTGGACTGATCGGATGCAGGGCCGTGTGGGGTCGACCAGCTTTGGTGGACACGGTCGTTGAGGGATGAGGGCTGGGTTACCCCCGTGCGGGCTCCTCGGGCTGAGGGATCAGGTGACCGAGGTAGGTGTACCTGCGTCGGGTGTTGTGGCAACCTCCATTCGGTGAACGGATGCGCGTTCGCTGGATCTCCTCGGGGAAGGAAGCCCTGGCCGGTGTGGGATCTCGGTCTCCGCCTGCAACGCCGCCAGCTTCGCCTTCTCGTTCGTTGTGGTGTGCAGGATGGGGATGTCGTCAGCGAGGGGGTGCGAGGGCTCAGCGGCTTGGATGGCGAGGCTGTGTCAGCGGGGCGGGTAGCGGTGGGGGCTTGCCGCAAGATGGCGAGGTCTGGAGTTTCGTCCTGGGCAGGGGTGGTGTGGGGCTTGCCGGGGCGGCGTGACGTCAGGACGGTCTAGGGCGGCAAAGACAAGGACTCGGGTCGGTGTCGGGAGATAAGGGAACGGTGAGGCTGGGCTGCCGGGCCACGGCGGAGCTTCTGCGGTGAGCGGAAGGTCGGGAGTCGTCGTGTCGGGTGGCGGTGTGGGATACCGCGGAAGTAGCGGGGTGGTTCTGGGCGTGATGGTGGGTGGGGTGCCGGATCACCGTGCGGCGGATGTGGTGGCGTGTTGCGGAGGCTGTTGTGGCGGGCGGAAGCGAATGCCGCGGCGAGGCGGAGAGTCATGGAGTGCGGCAGAAATGCGGGGGCGTAGGGGTGGGCGGTGCTGCCGGGGAAGCTGTGGCGAGCGCAGAAGCGGGCATTGCTGTGGCGAGCGGTGGCATGGAGAGCGGCGGCGATCGTTGCGGCGCGGGGCAGTGGGTGCATAGCCGTTGCTGTCGGGGGTGGAGACGTGGGTGTCGTCGCGATACGGGTCGGCGTGAATGTTGCCGCGGGGTGTGGGTGTGCCGGAATCCTTGTGGCGCATGGAGGCGTGGATGTCGCTGGGGTAGGGGGGAGCGGGCGGAGGTGTATGCCGTAGGCGTGGCTGCCCAGGACCGTGTCTCTGGCAGCCAGGTGGGTGGGCGGTTGTGAGGTCGTGACCGGGCGGCGGTGCGGCGATGGGGATCTTCGGTGTCGGGGAGTGACGGTTCGTCTTCGAAATGGAAGAGGGAAAGTCATGAGTAGCAAAGAAAATAGACTGTCCATAAGGGTCCGGCTTCGGACTCGGTTGAGAGGCATGACTCCAAGTTACGTTCGGAATCGAACGCCTGCACGGTATCGATCAGGTGATTCAGGTGCGTGCCGCAGTACGGTCCAAATAGGTCAGTACCGTGCGGATGCGGCGGTTCTCGTCCCGGCCAGTGCCTTGGCGATGGCCGCGTTGGACAGGCCTTGGGCCATCAGGGACAGGACTTCGGTCTCCCGGGCGGTGAGGCTGTCCAGCGGATCGCGGCTGCGGGAAAGCATCTGTGCCACCACATCCGGGTCGATCGCGGAGCCACCGCCTGCCACGCGGCGGACGGCCTTCAGGAACTCCGCAACATCGGCGACTCGTTCCTTCAGCAGGTAACCGACTCCGGACGTGCCTTCGGCGATGAGGTCCACCGCGTAGCTGCCTTCCGCATACTGCGAGACCACCAGCACTGGCAGGTCGGCGTCGCCATTGTCGGCGGCGGCGGTTTCGATGCCGACGTCGGCCAGCAGGCTTTGCACTCCGGAGCGCAGCAGCACGGAGTCCTCGGCGATCACCACACGCATGGTCGGGCCTCCAAAATCATCCCCAGCGGACGGGGAGATCGACCCGCGCGACGGTCGGGCCGCCGGCGGGGCTGACGACGGTCAGTACACCGTCCATGGTGGCGGCTCTGTCGGCGAGCCCGGCCAACCCGCCACGAGGACGGACCGAAGCACCACCGTGACCGTCGACCATCACGGTGTCGTGATCACGGTCACGTGCACCGAGGCACGGTCGGCGCCCGAATGTTTGGTCACGTTCGTGAGCGTTTTGCTCACGATTGAGCCGTACCCGGCTGGCCGCGAAACGGTTGTGCGTGCGGCGGGGGGAATCGTGCTGCGGCCGCACCTGGTTTACGGGCCGGGGACCGCAGCCGGTCCGGATCAGGGAGTTCGCCGACGCCGTGTGCGAGCTGCTCGACCTGCCGCGGCCGGTCGCCGACCTGCCGCTCGCCGAACACCACCGGCGGACCTGGCGGCACTGCCCGGGCTCAGCGAGCACCAGTGGTCGCTGCTGACCCGCGACCACTGCTACGCCGGCGATCGTGTCTTGGCGAGCACCGGTGTGCCGCCCGGACCTGGGCTGGCGGTACGGCTCGCCGAGGCGGCGGACTGGTACCGGGAATTGCTCCTCGGGCAGGACCGAATACGCACACCGTGACCGTTCGAATTCGGAAAGCGATTTCGAGTATCGGTGGCCATCCGGAATTCATCCGGGTGGCCACCGTTGTTTTTCCGTGGACACCGGATGCGAAAATGACGGTATGTCACGACGTGAACTCGTAGTGCTCGGTTCGGCCAGCCAGACCCCGACCCGGCATCGCAACCACAACGGCTACCTCCTGCGGTTCGACGCCGACGGGGTGCTGTTCGACCCGGGCGAGGGCACCCAGCGGCAGATGACCTACGCCGGCGTGTCGGCGGGACGGCTGACGAGGCTGTGCGTCACGCATTTCCACGGTGACCACAGCCTCGGCCTCGCGGGCGTGCTCCAGCGGCTGTCGCTGGACGGCGTCACGCATCCGGTGCGCTGCCACTATCCGGCCTCCGGCCAGGTGTTCTTCGACCGCCTGCGGTACTCCACCGCGTACCACGAGGTGGCCGAGCTGGTGCTGTCGCCGGTCGAGCGGGACGGCCTGCTCGACGGCCCGTTGTCCGCCTACGCCCTCGACCACCGCATCGATTGCTTCGGTTACCGCTACGCCGAGCCCGACGGTTTTCGCATGCTGCCCGAAGCCCTCGAAACCGCCGGCGTCCGTGGTCCCGATGTCCGGCGGTTGCAGGAAGACGGAGAGCTGACCGTAGACGGCCGCACGGTCCGGCTGTCCGAGGTCAGTGTGCCGCGCCGTGGCCAGGTGGTGGCGTTCGTGATGGACACCCGGCTGTGTGACGGTGCGTTCGCCTGCGCCCGCGACGCGGACCTGCTGGTCGCCGAGTCCACCTTCCGTGCCGAGGACGCGGACCTGGCTCGCCACTACGGCCACATGACCGCGGCCGACGCCGGACGGCTCGCTGCCGGGGCGGGGGTGCGCAAGCTGGTGCTCACGCACTTCTCCCAGCGCTACCCGTACGAGGAGGCCGACCGCTTCGGCGAGGAGGCGGCGAAGGAGTTCGACGGCGAGATCCACGTGGCCCGCGACCTGGACGTGATCCCGCTGCCGCCGCGGCGCTGAGCGGCGTGTCGGGATCCTCCTCGGCAGGGTGGGGATCGGCTCGTGTCAGACTGCCGGACGATGTACACGCCGTCTGATCTCGCCGACCTGCTCGAATGCGAGCACCGGAGCGTCCTCAAGCAGGCACTCGCCGCCGGGCTGCCGGGTGCGCCACGGCCCGGGTCAGGGCCGGACAAGCTTGCCGTGAAGCACGGCCGGGCGCACGAGGCGGCCACCCTCGCCACGCTGCGCACCGAGCGGCGTCACGTGGTGGAGATCGACGAGCAGGACCCGGTCATCGCGGCGAAGGCGACCGCGGAGGCGCTGCGCGGGGGTGCGCCGGTGGTGTACCAGGCGGTGTTCCACGACGGTGAGTTCTCCGGCCGGGCCGATTTTCTGTTGCGGGGCGAGGACGGCCGGTACGAGGTCTACGACACCAAGCTCGCCCGGCACGCCAAGCCTTCGGCGGTCGTGCAGCTCACCGCATACGCCGATGCGATGCGCCGCGCGGGCTGGCCGTCCGGCCCGGAGATGCACCTGCTGCTCGGCGACGGCAGCACGCACAGCCTTCGGGTCGACGACTTCCTGCCGCTGCTCGAACGCTTGCGCGGCCGTCTGCTCGCCCGGCCGGCGCAGCTGCCGGAACTGTTGTGGGCCGACGAGCGCCCGGCGTGCACCGGATGTGGGTTCGCGCAGCACTGCGCATCCGCGCGCGAAGCCGACCGGGACCTGTCGCTGGTCGCGGGGATGCGTGGGGAACAGCGACGCAAGCTGGTCACCGCCGGGCTCGGCACGATTGACGCGCTCGCCGCGGCGGCGCCCGAGGACCGGCCGAGGGACATGTCCGCGGGCACGTTCACCACGCTGCGCGCCCAGGCTGCGATCCAGGTGCGGCAGGACGAAACCGGTGAGCTGGCCTACGAGATCATCGATCCGGCGGCGCTCGCCGAGCTGCCTGCCGCCGACGCGGGTGACGTCTTCTTCGACATGGAGGGCGATCCGTACGCGCTGGCCGGCACCGGGCTGGAGTACCTCTTCGGCGCGGTGACTCCGGATCAGCGGTTCACGCCGTTCTGGGCGCACTCGCGTGCACAGGAGAAGCGGGCCTTCGAGGAGTTCATCGACTTCGCCGTCGCCCGGCTCGCGGAAAGCCCTGGCGCACATGTGTATCACTACGCGCCGTACGAGGTAACGGCCATCAAGCGGCTTGCGGCGGTGCACGGTACTCGTGAGGAAGAAGTCGACGAGCTGGTGCGCACCGGCGCGATGGTCGACCTGTACGCCGTGGTACGTAAGGCTTTGCGGGTCGGGCAACGGTCGTACTCGATCAAGTATCTCGAACCGCTGTACATGCCGGAGACGCGCGACGGCGACGTGCAGACGGCCGTCTCCAGCATCGAGGCGTACGAGGAGTATCTGACTCTCTCCGCGGCGGGGGACACCTCGCATGCAGACGAAGTGCTGCAAGGGATCGCCGACTACAACGAGTACGACTGCGTGTCCACCTTGCGGCTGCTGGAGTTCCTCCATCGCGTCCGGGCCGACGCGGGTATCGAGCCTGCCGAGCCGGATCCTGAGTCCGATGTGGACGCACTGCTGCGGCGTACCGAAGAAGACGAAGCCGCGCAACGACGTGCCGAGCGAGCGGCAGCGATGGCTGCTCTCGTCGACCCGCTCTTGGAAGGCCTGCCCGACGATCCCGCGGACTTCACCGCGGATGACCGCGCCCGCGCCCTGCTCGCTGCCTCGGTGGGCTACCATCGGCGTGAGACGAATCCGGCGTGGTGGGAGTTCTTCCGTCAGCTCGCCGCGCCGGTCGGGGATCTCGAAGTGGATACCACTTGCGCGGTACCGGTTTCGGTCACCGCCGGCGAATGGGTGCCGCCGTCGGGCCGGTTGCGTACGGCCAAGCGCACGCTCGTGATCGCATGCGACCCGGACCGGCCGCATCCTTTCGTGCCCGGCGATGATGTCCGGTTGCGCTATCGCGCGGACGCGCGTGATGCGAAGGTGGTGTCGGCGTCCGCGGTGGAGATCACCGTCGAGGAGAGCAGCGCGCCGGACCAGACTGCGAACGACCGTCCCGTCGCGGTGCTGCCGGGAAGCCCGGTACGTCCGTCTCCAAAGGACGAAGCCGTCGCCGATTTGGCGCGGCTGGCCGGGGAAACTCTGCCCGCATTGCCCGCGCACCCCGGGGTCGACCTACTGCGCCGGACCCCGCGGCTCCACAGTGGACTTCCGCCTGTCGGTGACGACGTGGTCGCCACCGTGATCGAAGCAGTCGACGCCCTTGACGGTTCGGTGCTCGCCGTGCAAGGGCCGCCGGGTGCCGGAAAGACTTACCTGGCAGGGAAACTGATCGCGCATCTAGTCCGATCCGGACGGACCGTCGGGGTCACGTCGAACAGCCACAAGGCCGTGGAGAACGTACTCTCCGCCGCGCTGGGCAACGCGCCGGCGCTGGATTGCGCCAAACGTGCCAAGCGGACGCCGGATCCGTCCGCGCCGTGGGACCAGCCGAAGACCAACACGGCACTCGCCCGCTGGCGTGCCGAGCACAACACCGGCCACCTCGTCGGCGGCACCGCCTGGACCTTCGCGAACGCTGCCGTGCGGGAGGAACCGTTCGACGTGCTGGTGATCGACGAAGCCGGCCAGTTCGCCCTCGCGGACGCGCTGGCGGTGTCCATGTGCGCGAAGAACCTCGTGCTGCTGGGCGATCCCCAACAGCTGCCGCAGGTGGTGCAGGGCACGCACCCGGCGGGCGCCGAGGCCTCCGCGCTCGGGCACCTGATCGGCGAGGCCGACATCATCCCGCCCGAGCTGGGATACTTCCTGGACCAGACCCGGCGGATGCACCCCGCCGTCTGCGCGCCGGTGTCCCGGTTGTCGTACGCCGGATTGCTGCACTCGCACCCGTCCGCGGACCGCTCCGTCGAGGGCATCGGTTCGGGACTCTACCTGGCTTCCGTGGCGCACCGGGGAAACACGACCCGCTCAACCGAGGAGGCCGCGGAGGTCGTTTCGGTGGTCGCCGCGCTGCACGGCCGCACCTGGCAGGGCCGGCCGCTGGTGGACGCGGACTTCCTGGTCGTGGCGCCGTACAACTTGCAGGCCCGCGTCGTCACCAGGGCTTTGGCCGACGCCGGATTCGACGGCGTCCGGGTCGGCACCGTGGATCGGTTCCAGGGCCAGGAGGCCCCGGTGGTGGTGACCACGATGACGTCCTCGTCCGCGGTCGACCTGCCGCGGGGACTGGACTTCCTGCTCTCCCGCAACCGGTTGAACGTCGCGCTGTCGCGGGCACAATCGGTCGCGGTCCTGGTGTGCTCCCCGTACCTGCTGGAGGCCGACATCCGCACCGTCGACCAGATGCGGCTGGTGTCCGGCATGCTCGGCCTGCTGGGGGATGCCGTTCCCTGGCCGAGGTGACTTGCCCGTTCGGCCCGGTGGGGCGGAATGGCTTGCAGCTGTGAAGGGAACCTTCACGGACTCTGCGGCTGTGAAGGTTCCCTTCACAGCCTTCAGCTGGGGTGGCCGGTGCAGTCCGCGACGACGGACCCGGGCCGCCCGCACCACTTCGTCACGACCGGCATTGCACGGCGGCGAACCGAACCACCTGCATCCTCTCCTCAACCGGGACCACGACGGGAAAATTCCCGCAGAGGCCCCGGGGCGTGCTCCCGCTCCCCGCCGCACCGCTGGGGGTTCGGCCGACGGCGAGCAGGAGCACCGGGTCCCGTCCCGCGCCTGAGGGGAGGAACGCGCGCGACGGGTGGTACTCGGTGCCGGTACGGGGGCCGCCTCGCGGCGAATGGCACAACCAGGCTCCGGCCGGACCGGTATTCCTGGCAGGCAAGAGGTGAGGCCCGGGGGCACCCACGTACCGACACCCAGTACAACGATCGATCCGCCCGAATGTTCCGACTGCGGAGAGTGATCTGAATCGCGACCGTTCGGGTGAGTCCCGAACCCTCGCGGGTTGTGGTGGAACAGGCCCTGAAGAACCCGGCCCGGCACCGTGGACGGCGGCGGTTGCCAGGTGGTCTGGCCCACCGGCCCGGTTGCGGGAGCGCCTCCGTCACCGGAGCGCGGGCGTTGAAAAGGATGGTCACGAAAGGTGGATCCCGCGCAGGTTGCTAGACGGTGCGTGATCAAACCGGGGTCGCCGCGGTCCGAAGATCGCGAGCCGGACACGGCACCGGGGCCTCGTCCGGACGCGGCCTGGAACCGGACCGGGCACGGCTGAACGGCTGTGAAGGGTCCCTTCACAGCCGCAGAGTCCGTGAAGGGACCCTTCACAGCCCTTGGGAGCGGGTGAGGGGCGCGGGTGAGGGGCGCGAGGGTAAGCGGCGGACGCCCGGAGTGACCACAATGGACCGCTAACCTCACCTGGTGAGTGTTGTGTTCGTCCCCTACCCGGCGCGTGGTCACCTCGGTCCGTTCCTGGCCGTCGCCGCCGAGCTGGCGCGGCTGGGCGTGTCGGTGCGGATGGTGCTGCCGGTGAACTACGCGGGTGTCGCCGCCGCGTGCGGGGTGGCTCCGTTGATCGCGGGCTCCGACCGGGGCGCCCACGTGCCCCCTGGATGGGCGTTGTCCACTCGCGTCGACCGATGGCGGGAGCGGAGGCGATCCGCGACGGCGATCGAGCGAACGTTCGGTGATGACGTCGCGCGGCGCCCGCCGCGGCTCATCGTCGCGGACCCGCATACGCGCTGGGGGCGTGCGTTGCCGGGCACTCGCGTCGCCTGGCTGTGGACGACGGTGCCGCGTTCGGCTGCCGGGCGGGAACCGGTGCTGGTCAACGGAATGCCGACGTTCGAGCCTCCCCGCGGCCTGACGGGGCGGGTCCGGTTCCATGGGCCGCTGCTCGCCCCGGAACAGTCTCCGCAACGGCTGGACCTGCCGCCGGGCCGGGTCGCGCTCGCGTCCTTCGGCACCGTCTTCGCGCACAGTACGCGGTGGCTGCGGGAACTCGCGAACGCATTCGCCGGCAGCGATTGGCAACTGGTGCTCGCGACGGGGTCGGCCCCGGTCGCGGCGCTCGGCTCGTTACCGCCGAATGTCCTTGCGTTCCAGACGGTTCCGCAGCGTGTCCTGCTCGAACGGGTGGATGTCTTCCTGGGACACGGCGGAATGAATTCGCTGCTCGAAGCGGCCTGGGCGGGCGTCCCGATGATGCTGCACCCACGGAGCCGGGAACAGGCCCGCAACGCGCGGAGACTGGTCGGTCTCGGCGTCGCGACCATGCTCGGCTCGGTGCGGGGGCTTCCTGGACGGCTGGACACACTGGTCGAAGGCCGGGCGGCGGAGGTCGCCGAGTTGCGTGCGCGGGTCCGCGCGGCGCCCGGTCCGCGTGCCGCGGCACGGCAACTCCTCCATTTGGCGGAACTCGGCTGACCGTGCTGATCCGGTCACGGATTGTGCCGCGGGCACGCTAAAGTGCGGAGGGCACGAACTGAGGGAGGGACTCGTGGTGACGCTGCCCGAACACTGGTATTTTCCGATGCTGCCGTCGTTCGTCAATCGAACGGACGAAATCCTCGACGCCGGCGATCTGCACCGAAAGGCGTGTGCGGCGGGTGAGCCACTGCTGATCCGGATTGTCGGGGAACGCGGCGTCGGCAAGACGGTGTTCGCGCTCTACCTGGCGCATCTGCTCGCGGAGCACTATCCGGACGGCGGGTTCTTCCTGGAAGCGGACGGATCCGCGCCGGCCGGGGAACTGGCGCGGCAGTTGCTGCTCCAGCGCGGTGTGCCGGAGCGGGACATCCCGGCCGACCAGGTATCGCGGCTCGCCGCGGCCCGCCGATGCCTGCACGGCAAGCGCACGATCCTCGTGATCGACGATGTGTCGCGGGTCGAGCAGGTGAGCAAACTGCTGGTCGAGGCGCCTGGAAGTGCGGTGCTGGTGACCGGTCGCAGCCGGTTGGAGGGCGATTGCTTCCGGCGGTTCGTGGAGTTCGAACTGGACGGATTCAACGACGATGCGACCGGCGAGCTGCTCCGCTCGATCGCGGACACGGTCGACCTGTCGGAGGAGACGGTCAAGGTGCTCCGGGAGAAGTGCGGTGGCTCGCCGCTGCTGATCTCCGCCAGCGCCGGCCAGCTCGCCCGGGGCCGGGTCGATCCGGCACAGTTCGTGCACAAGTTGAGCCTGCACGATCTGCCCGGTATCAGTACGCTGTCGCCGTCCGCCGTGTTCCGCGTGATTCACGATGAGCTGCCGGCGGAACAGCAGTCTGATTACCGCCTGCTGAGCCGGATTCCCGGAAACGACTTCGGTATTGCGCTGGCCGCCGAGGTGCTCGGTTGTACCGAGCGCGCCGCGGTCGCCCGGATGAACGACCTGGTCGATCGCTACCTGCTTGGAATCCGCGACGGCGGCCGGTATCGCTTCCGGCACATGCTGCTGCGCGAACACGCGATCGGGATGTCCTTCGAGCACGAACCGGCGGCGGCCGAGGAAGCGGAGTACGCCGCGGCCAAGTGGCTGGTGCACCGCTCGATCGCGCTCGAACAGAGCTATCTGCCGCGGCCTGCGCCCTGCGGTGGAGAGGATCTCTACGCCACGATTCCGCCCGCCTACGCACCGGGACAGCAGGATTCGGTTGCCCAGGCGGCCCGGGAGTACGCGGTCGAATGGCCGAATCTGCTTGCCGCGGCGGAATTCTGCGCGGATCGGCAGATCAAGCAGCTGGCGCTGGTCGCCCCGATGGCGCTGTGCTCGTTCGCGTACCAGACCCATCGTTCGGACACCCTCATCGGTCATTACGAACGTGCGGTGGAGCTGTCGTCGCCGGTGCGTGTGCGCTGGCAGCTGTTGCGTGATCTCGCCCAGCTGTCCGAAGGTATGGGCGATGGCGAGAACACCGTGCGCTACGCGACGTTGGCGCTGGAGACCGGGTACGAGCCGGGCCGGGAAAGCGCATACACGTGGCTGGCGCTGGGTTACGAGCTACTCGGCCGGATGCCGGAGGCGCTCGCCGCGCTGGATTCCGGCATCGCCGCCGTGGCGCTGATGGAGGATCCCGCGCAGCAGGTTCGGGCCAGGACATTGCTGATGATGCACTACGGCCGCATCGCGGCGAAGTCGAAGCAGCCCGAACAGGCGTGGTCCGCGTTTTCCGAAGCGCGGGAGTACTTTGCCGCCGCGCACGAAGATGGAAACGTGGCGCGGTGCGATGATTGGCTTGCCCAGCTGAGCGACGAGCGAGGCGATGCGCAGGCGGCGGAAGAGAAGTGGCAGAGCGCCGCCACCGGGTACGGCCGGGCCGGAATGCACCGGCAGGCGAACGCGGCATTCCGCAAGCTGGCCGAGCTGGCCCGGCGGCAAGACCGGATCGCGGACGCGGATACCTATCTCAAGCGCGCCGCTGAGTACGAATGACGCGGATGGCGACCGGGTAACGTCGGCCGCCGAGGTCCACGGTGACCTCGGGTGCGAGCGCTTCCGGCGGCAACCCCGCGGAGAGCCACGTGTGGACCACCGCACCCAGCAGCGGCGGGGCGATCCCGGGTGCAGTGAGCAGGTATTCGTGCCCCGCACGGGCTCGCGCGGTCACCGAATCTTCCGACCATGCCACGCTCACCGCGCATACCGGATGTTGCCGGAAAATCGATTCATGCCAGGCATCCGGGTCGGATCCGAGATCGGAATACGGCGCGGTGAGCACTGCGGCGCCGGTGCGCAGCGCCGTGCGGGGATAGTCGATCGAGCAGCCGAGGTGGGTGGTCGCCGTCGATTCCGGGTGGATGCCGCGAGGCGGCCGTTGTACCTCGGCCGGACGGCGGGACAGCCGGACGATCCGTGCTGCCGGGTCGATCTCGGACGAGACGAAATCGGCGGTGCCACCACCGCTGCCGGGCAGGGAGGAGACCACGGGAACGGGGGCTGCGGAGATCTCGGCCGTCGGCTCGTCCAGGTCCAGCAGGCGATAGAAAGCCTTGCGTAGCAAGGATAAGGCTTGTCCGGGTGCGGAAGTCGTCCGGTCCGCCACAAGGTCGAAACGGGGCGGGTCTGTAATGGCTTCGGTGAGGACGGGCAGGTAAGGGCCGTGCAGGGGGAGCCGCGGCGCGAGTTCGCCGAGTGCGGAGATCGCGGTTTCCGGTGGTACCTCGGTGAAACTGCCCAGCAACGTCGGAACGCCCAGGGCGGCCGAGTACCCGGTTACGGAGCCGTGGTCGCCGACGACCAGATCAGCGGCGATCAGCCCGGCCCGCCAGCCGTGGATTTCGTCGAGAATGAGCATGCCCGCGCGCAGGCAGTCGGCGTACCAGCCGCGGACAGCGCCGGCTCCGTGGCCGTGGGTCAGGTTGGGATGCAGGATCAGCGCGCACACGGCTTCTTCGGGCGACAGCTCGGCGACCAGTTCGCGGGGCAGCTCGGGACGGGTACCGAGCAGGGAATCCCCGGACCAGGTGGAACTCAGCACGATCAGCTTGCGGTCGCCGATCCCGAGCGCGCGCCGGTACCGCTCGCGGAGCGGGAGACTCGCGAGCAGCCGGTCGAAACAGGGATCACCGGCGACGACCGCGGCACCGGCCGCCGACGGCGCCCGCGCGGCGAGCAGGCGCTGCTGATCGGGATGGGACAACACGAACGCGTCCGCCCGCGGGACACCGGCGCTGAGCAGCGTCTCGACGGACAGCCCGAACGCCTCGGTCTCCGGTCTCCGGTCTCCGGTCTCCGGTCTCCGGTCTCCGGTCTCCGGTCTCCGGTCTCCGGTCTCCGGTCTCCGCGGAGGATACTTAGTATATCCGATGCCGTGCGACAGAATTGCCCGCCGCGCGGGCAGATCGGTGAGGTCGCCGTGATGACTCGCGCTGATGGCGAGGTCGAATGGCGTGAGCTTCGCCTGGCTCCAGGGAATGGTCACGAGCCCGGTGGCGGCGAGTGCGGCCGGGAGCCCGTCGCGGAACGGGTCCGCCTGGGCGTCGGTGAGGACGAGCTGGACGCGTGGATCGTTCTCGAACGTGGGCACGATGTCGAGCAGCCTGGTGAGCGTGGTGATGTTGTGTGCCACCAGTACCACGCTGCGCCGGGTCGGGAGTGTCCGCCAGCGCGCGGCGTGCGGGCCGATCGGCACCGAGACGGGGTCCTGCGCAGTCACCTTCGGTCCCCTCGCCGATCCGGTTCGTCCGGCTGGCATCCTAGCCGACCGGGCCAGGGTGCCGACCGGCCCTCGAAATGACCACAGTGGACGGAGTAACAGGCGCACCACGGATGGGCCGAGGCGATCGACGCGGCCGCGGATGGACGAGACATGGGTGCGGCTCCTTCGTTGAGGGGCAAGGTCGATGGGCAGGCCGGCGTGCTGCCCGAGCTGTCGGGATCGAGCAGACAGGCGGGCGTGCCGGTGGTCGGGGAACGTCGGGACATCCGGCCGTGGTGCGGATCAACGCTCCGGGCACGTCGTGGTCCGTCGGCGTCGTCGTCGCCGCGGTCGGGACGCGGGCGGCGGCGGTGATGGTGCCCAAGGCCGAAGATCCGGAAGTGCTCTCCCGGGTGGAGCCGCCCGGGACCCCGCTGATCCCGCTGCTGGAAACGGCGTTGGGGATTGCGCAGGCGATCGCGGTGTGCGCGGTGCCGTCGGTGGTGCGGCCGGGGTTCGGCAGCTCGGGGTGGACCATCGGGTGCACGAGGCGCTCCGGTACGCACGGTCCGCCGTCGTGCTGGCCGCGGCTGCCGCAGGGAGGCCGGCCCGATCGACGGGTGACCACGGCGCTGGACGATGCGGACGCGCTGGCCGCAGACGTCGCCGAAGCGGTGCGGCTGGGCTTCACCGGAAAGATCCGCATCCACCCCCGCCAGGTACCCGCGGTGCGCCGGGGCTTCACCCCGTAGGCCGCGGAAATCTAGTGGGCGCAAGGGGTTCTCGCCGCGGCCAACGGATTGGTCGCGGTGTTTCAGGGGCAGATGATCGATCGGCCGGTGGTGCTGCGGGCACAGGCGGTGCTCGCGCGCTGCTCCCGACCCGTCACACACGGATGGATGACGTTTACCGCGGGATGAATGACGCATCCTGGTACCGTGACGGCATGCGGCGGGGTGAAGCCGATCCGGCCTGGCCGCAGGAGTTCATCGAGCAGCTGGCCGAGCGGTTCGGCAGCCGGATGCCGAAGGCCGCGGCGCGGATGCTGGGGGCGCTGGTGGCCACCGGCGAACCGGATCTGTCCAGCAGGCAGCTGGTGGAGCTGCTCGGGCTGAGCCCGGCGGCGGTGTCGAACTCGGGGCGGCTGTTGCTGCAAATGGACTTGGTAGACCGAACGGTCTCTCCGGAGACCCGGCGCGATCATTACCGGCTGCGCGAGAACGTGTGGCCCCGGATGTTCCGCGGCTCCTTCGCGATCGTCGAGGACACCTTGGCGCTGCTGGACGAAACCCTCGACGAAACCCGCGGCGGCACGCGGCCGGAGGGGCCCGCCGGGCAGAAGATCCGCGAGATGCGCGATTTTTACCGGTTCGTGTACCGGGAGCTGCCGGAGGTCCTGGAACGCTACGAGAAGTGGCGGGCCGGGCAGTACCGTGAGCCGGGTGCCTGAACCGGCCGGCAGGGGCGCCGCTCGGAAATATTCGTCCTTTATTGACACATCTCCGTGGAACTATCTCTGCCCATGGAGATTGACGGTTTCGGCCCAGCTGGCTAGGTTGTAAACGGGGAACTATCCCGCTGGTCGAGATGGAGTTACTCCGAGTGGATGAATCGACGGCCGCGGTGCCCGCGGCGGAGGTGTTCGGCGCTGCGCGGGGGTTCACCTGGCTGCGGCGCGCCGGTGACGGACTCGCCTGGATCGAGAGCAGGCCCAGTGAGGGCCGGGCGGTGCTGGTCGGCTGGCAGCCGGGCACCGAGCCCGCGGACCTGACCGAGAAAGATCGTTCGTGCAGCAACGGAGTCGGCTACGGCGGGATCCCGTTCTGCGTGACGCCGGACGGCGACGTGCTCGCCTGCGACGGCGAGGACCAGCGGGTGCGCAGCCTGTCCGACGGCACCCCGCTGACCCCCGAGGCGGCGGAAAAAGCGTTGCGGTGGGCCGATTTCGTCGCGGGTGACGAGTATTTCTACGCGGTCCGGGAGGACCACCGCCTGCCCGGCCGGATCGCGAACGAGCTGGTGCGGGTCGCGTTTGCCGCGCCGCACGAGCAGGTGGTGCTCGACAGCGCACACGACTTCGTCGGCGCGCCGCGGCTTTCGCCGGACGGCACGCGGCTGGCCTGGCTCACCTGGGACCACCCGCAGATGCCCTGGGACGGCACCACGTTGTGGGTCGCCGACGTCGTCGCCGAAGGCGTCCGCAACGTCGAGCGGGTGGCCGGGTCGGCCACCGAGTCGGTGGTCGAGCCGACCTGGACGCCGGACGGGCGGCTGCTCTACCTGAGCGACCGGCGGGGCTGGTGGAACCTGTACCGGCAGGGCGAGCCGGAGCCGCTGATCACCATGGACGCGGAAATGGGCGAGCCGCTGTGGTTCCTCGGCCTGCGCAATTTCGACGTCTTCGAAGACGGCCGCATCGTGTGCAAGTGGATCGAGCGGGGCTTCGAACACCTCGGGATCCTCGGCACGGACGGCACGATCGAGGAAGTACGGACGCCGTACACCCAGTTCCGGTCGCCGACCGTGCTGGGCGACCGGATCGCCGTGCTCGTCGGCGGTCCGGAACATCCGCAGACGGTGGTGCTGCTGGATCCGGCCGAAGGCGGTCCCGGGACCGTGGTGCGGGCCAGCGGGGTCACGGCCCCGAGCCGGGTTTCCGTGCCGGAGCCGATCACCTACCCGACCACCGGCGGGGCCGTCGCGCACGCGTTCTGGTACCCGCCGTCCGTGCCTGCCGAGGGGCCGGTGCCGCTGATCGTGAACTGCCACGGCGGGCCGACTTCGCACGTAGTGCCGGCGCTGGATCTGCGCCAGCAGTACTGGACCAGCCGCGGTTACGGGTATCTGGAGCTGAATTTCCGCGGCAGCACCGGATACGGCCGGCCCTACCGGGACGCGCTCAAGGGCGAATGGGGCGTGGTCGACGTCGACGACGCGGTGGCCGGGGCGCAGTACCTGGTCGAGCGCGGGCTCGCCGATCCGGGCAAACTGATCGTCCGCGGGCTCAGCGGCGGCGGCTGGCTTACCTTGTGCGCCATGGCCTTCCGGGACGTGTTCGCCGCGGGTGGCAGCATGAACGGGGTGGCCGACGCGGCGAAAATGGCCGCGGACACGCACAAATTCGAGTCCCGGTACCTGGATTCCCTGATCGGCCCACTGCCGGACGCGCGCGCGCTCTACGACGAGCGTTCGGCGATCACCGGGGCCGAGCGGATCACGGCCCCGCTGATCCTGTTGCAGGGCGAAGTCGACGAGGTTGTGCCCGCGGATCAGGCCGAGGTGATCGCCGAAGTGCTCGCCGAACGCGGGGTCGCGCACGAGCACCACGTGTACCGCGGGGAAGGGCATCTGTTCGCCCATGCCGAGAATCTCGTCCACGCACTCGAAGCCGAGCATGCCTTTTACACCGAGCACGTCCTTTCCACCTGATGATCGGAGCGCCGGATGCCCGAAGACGTAGCACCCGCGGAAAACCTGCCCCGGCTGATCTCGGTCGAGGAGCTGTTCGCCGACCCGGAGTTCTCGTCCGCGTCCATCTCCCCGGACGGGACGAAGCTGGCCTACCTGGCGGAAAAGCACGGCCGGCTGAACGTGTGGATCCGCGGGGTCGAGGAGGGGCACGAGGACGCCGTGTGCGTCACGCACAGCACCGACCGCGCGGTGAACAGCTTCTCCTGGACCGAGGACCCACGCTGGCTGCTGTACCGCAAGGACAGTGGCGGCAACGAGGACTGGCGCCTCTACCGGGTGGACCTTGAAGCGCCGGACGAGCCCGCGCTCGACCTGACCCCACTGGAGCCGGGCGGCCGGGCGATGGCCTTCCAGGTGCTGAAGGACCGGCCCGGCACGGTGCAGATCTCGATGAACCCGCGGGGGCTCTACTTCGACCTGTTCGAGGTCGACCTGGCGACCGGGGACCAGAAGCTGGTGTGGGAGCAGCCCAATCCGCTGGCCAACGTGCTGTCCACGCCGGACGGCGCGCTGCGCTTCCGCCTGCAGCTCAAGCCGGACGGCATCACCGAGTACCACGCGATCGACCCGGACGGTACCGAGCGCCTGATCCTCGCCGAGGGCGGACCGGCCTACCCCGTGGGCCTCTACCCGGAGCTGCCGGCGCCGGATGGCGGCAGCCTGATCGTCGGGTCCTACCAGGACGGTGACGATTTGCGCCTGGTGCGGGTGGACGCGAACACCGGGGAGCAGACGGTGATCGCCGCGGAGCCCGGGCAGAGCGTGTGCGCAATGGGCATGTTGACCGCCGACTTCGGATACCCGCCCTCGGTGATGCTCAGCAGCCGCACGGGCGAGGTGGTCGCGGTCCGGTTCGTCGGTGACCGGCCGGTCCTGAAGGTGATCAACCCGGAGTACGCCGAGATCTACGCCGAACTGGCCGCGCTGTCCGAGGGCGAGATCTTCTCGGTGTCCTCGGACAAGGCCGAGCAGCGATGGGTGGTGAGTTTCATCCACGACCGCGATCCCGGCGTCACCTACTACTACGACCGTGCAACGCGGGAGAGCAGGCTGTTGTTCCGCGATCACCCGGAGCTGGACCCGGCGGAGCTGGCGCCGATGACCGCGGTCGGGTTCCCCGCGCGGGATGGCTTGCCGTTGCACGGTTTCCTGACCCTGCCGGTGGGTGTGGAGCCGAAGAACCTGCCGCTCGTGCTGTATGTCCACGGTGGACCGTGGGCGCACGATCTGTGGAGTTACCACCGCGAAGTGCAGTTGCTGGCGAACCGGGGTTATGCGGTGTTGCAGGTGAACTTCCGCGGTTCGTCCGGGTACGGGAAGAAGCACATCACCTCGGCGGTGAAGGAACTCGCCGGGAAGATGCACGACGACCTGATCGATGCGGTGAACTGGGCGGTCGAGCAGGGTTACGCGGACCCGAAGCGGCTCGGTATCTACGGCGGTTCCTACGGCGGGTACTCCACTCTGGTCGGGGTGGCCGTCACGCCGGACACCTTCGCGGCCGCGGTGGACTATGTCGGTATCTCCAGCCTGCTGGGCTTCATGGCCAAGCTGCCGGAGTTCGTCAAGCCGACGCTGGTGAACAACTGGCTGGCCTACGCCGGTGACCCGGAGGACCCGCAGGACCGGGCGGACATGCTCGCCCGGTCGCCGATCACCATGGTGGACCGGATCCGCACCCCGTTGCTGGTGGTGCAGGGCGCGAACGACGCCCGGGTGCCGCAGTCCGAATCCGACGCGATCGTCGACGGGCTGCGCGAGCGCGGCGTGCCGGTGCAGTACCTGGTCGCCGAGGACGAGGGGCACGACTTCAAGAACCCCGAGAACCTGAACCGGATGTACCGTGCCATCGAGCGGCACTTCGCCGAGCACCTGGGCGGCCGGCAGTCCGAAAAGGACTTCTGATGAGCGGGCCACCGAGACTGTTCGACGTCGAGGAGATCTTCGCGGACCCGGTGTTCTCCGGGGCCTCGATCTCCCAGGACGGGACGAAGATCGCCTACCTGGCACCGAAAGGCGGCCGGACCAACGTCTGGGTGCGCGGGGTGGACGAGGAGCACGAGGACGCGGTCTGTGTCACCCACGACACCCGCCGCGGTATCCGGACCTACCACTGGACCGACGATCCGCGCTGGCTGCTGTACCAGCAGGACACCGACGGCAACGAGGACTGGCACCTGTACCGGGTGGACCTCGAAGCGCCGGACGAGCCCGCGGTGGACCTGACCCCGATGGCTCCGGGCTCGCGGGTGTACGGCATCGAGCCGATGAAGTCGATGCCGGGCACCGTGCTGGTCGTGATGAACCGCCGCCCGCTGTTCATGGACGCGTTCCTGATCGAGGTCGCCACCGGGAAGACCACGCTGTACCGGGAAAACCCGTCGATGACGACGAGCTACCTGTTTGGCCGCTCGGGCGAGGTGGTCAGCTGCTCGCTGGCCGCCGACGGGTCATGGGAGTACCGCGTGCTCGACGGCCCGGACGGCGATCGGCCGTTCTTCCGGCTGAACGGTCCGGAGCACCCAGTGGGCAGCTACCCGGCGCACCTGACCCCGGACGGGAAGGCCCTGCTGGTCGGGTCCTATCAGGACGGTGACGACCTGCGCCTGGTGCGTGTGGATGCCGCGACCGGCGAGGAGACGGTGGTCGCCGCGCTCGACGGGCACAGCCTGTGCACCATGGGGTACGTGATGCCGACCCTGCCGCCGACCCTGCTTTTCAGCAGGCGTACCGGTGAGGTGATCTCGGCCCGGTTCACCGGGGACCGGCCGGTCGTGCAGCCGCTCGACCCGCATTTCGCGGAGGTCTACGCCGAACTGTCCACATTGTCCGATGGGGTGCTCGCGTCGGCCACTTCGGACGAAACCGAACAACGGTGGGTGGCCACCTTCGCGCATGATCGCGAACCCGGTCTCACCTACTACTACGACCACTCCACCCGGGAGAGCCGGCTGCTGTTCCGGCCGTATCCGCAGCTGGATCCGGCTGATCTGGCGCCGATGACCCCGGTCGGGTTCCCGGCGCGGGATGGCCTGCCGTTGCACGGTTTCCTGACCTTGCCGGTGGGTGTGGAGCCGAAGAATCTGCCGCTCGTGCTGAAGGTGCACGGCGGCCCCTGGTGCCACGACATGTGGGGTTACGACCCCCAGGCGCAGTTCCTGGCCAACCGGGGTTACGCCGTGCTGCAGGTGAACTTCCGCGGTTCCTCCGGGTACGGGAAGAAGCACATCACCTCGGCGATCAAGGAACTCGCCGGGAAAATGCACGACGACCTGATCGACGCCGCGGACTGGGCGGTCGAGCAGGGTTACGCGGATCCGGAGCGGATCGCCATCCACGGCGGGTCCTACGGCGGCTACTCGGCGCTGGTCGGGGTCACGGTCACGCCGGACTACTTCGCCGCGGCCGTCGACTACTGCGGGATCTCCAGCCTGCCCAACTTCATGCGCACGCTGCCGGACTTCATCAAGCCGCAGATGGTCAACAGCTGGTACCTCTACGTCGGCGACCCGGAGGATCCGGAGCAGGAAGCCGAGATGCTGACCCGGTCGCCGATCACCATGGTGGACCGGATCCGCACCCCGCTGCTGGTGGCCCAGGGCGCGAACGACGCCCGGGTGGTCCAGGCGGAGGCGGACAACATCGTGGCCTCCCTGCGGGAACGCGGGACCCCGGTGGAGTACCTGGTCGCCGAGGACGAGGGGCACGGGTTCCAGAATCCGGAGAACCAGTTCGCCTTCTTCCGCGCGGTGGAGCGGCATTTCGCCGAGCACCTCGGCGGACGCGGCGCCTGAGCCGGGCATGGCGAAAGGGGGCGGCCGGCGCGGGCCGCCCCCCTCCGCCGTGTGGTCAGTTCCGGGGAATGGCCGTGGCGACGAACTCGGCGATCGCCGTGGTGAACGCCCGCCTGCTCTCCTGCCAGGCGTAGAACATGTGCCCGCCGTCGAAGTGCTGGACGGTCAGCCGGTCGGCCATGCCGGGGTCGAGCCGCATCAGGTTGCGCAGCCGGTCGGTCGTGTAATACGGGGTGATCAGGTCGTAGCGTCCGTGGGTGATGAACGCGCGCATGTGCGGGTTCATCGCGAGGCCGTAGCGGAAGTCGTCGGCCGCCCCGCGGGTGGACTGGACGTAGTGGAAGGCCTCGTCGTCCTTCCAGGCCAGGGTGATCTCGCTGTTGAGCAGCCGGTACTCGCGGTCGGTCCGCACCCCGATATTGACGCGCAGCTGCTGGTTGATCGCGGTGGTATAGACCGCGCCCAGCCCGGTGAGGGTCGGGTCCGCGCCGTGGAAGTTCGCGCGGCCGGGGAACGGGTCGGACGAGGTGACCGCCGCGTCGTAGGCGCCGACCACCTTCTGCTCGTCGCGCAGCAGCTGCCGCATGAACTGAAAGACGCCGATCCGGCCCTCGGAGCGGGTGACGAACTCCGGGTCCAGGCCGAGCAGGTCGGCCAGCCGGTTCAGCGTGCGCTCGCGTTCGTCCGCGGGCATCGCGGCGCCGCGGGCGAGGAAGGTGGTGTAGTCGCCGGTGGCGAACTCCTCGGCGCCCCGCTGCACTTCTTCGACCGGAGTACCGGCTGGGAAGGCCCGCGAACGGCCGTGGAACGCGGCTGCCGCGGCCATCGTCGGCACGTAGTCGATCCACGGCACGATGTCGTAGTCACCCGTGCCCTCGAAGGTGGCGGCGAGGTAGGCGGGTTCGAGCGCCGGGGAGATCAGGATCGTGCCGCAGAGCGCGATCCCGGACTGCTCCTGCAGGAGCCGGGTGAGCCGGCCGGCGCGGTACCCGCCGTAGCTCTCGCCGGCGACGAAGATCGGCGAGCCCCAGCGCTTGTTCTCCGAGAGCCAGCGCCCGATCGCCTCGCCCATCGCCGCCAGGTCGCGGGCGACGCCGTAGTACTCGTCCGATTCCACGCCCTTGCTGCGTGGTTTGCCGTCCTCGCCCTTCCCGTCGGGCTCGATCACCCGGCTGAACCCGGTGCCGACCGGATCGAGGAAGACCAGGTCGGTGAAGGCCAGCCAGGACTCCTCGTTGGGCACCAGCCGCGGCGGCGACGCCGGCATCGTGCCGTCCGGCGGGAACTCCACGCGCTGGGGGCCGACCAGGCCCAGGTGCAGATAGGCGGAAGCGGCGCCGGGCCCGCCGTTGAAGACGAACGTGACCGGCCGCGGCCCGTCGCTCTCGGCCACGTAGGAGGTCGTGAAGACCTCGGCCGCAGGCTTGTCGTCCTTGTGCAGCACAAGCCATTTCGCCGTTGCCGTGTAGCCGAGTTCGCCCCAGGTGCCGGTGGTCGACGCGCCGACCGGTGGCTCGTGCCCGCCGGTGGGCTGCTTGTCCTCGTCGGTCACGTTCGCGCTCCCTTGATCGTCCGTGATACCTGACTTAGGCCAAGATATGCCCTAGGTAAATAGGGCACAAGGGATCGGTGTAAACCCTGGAAGCTGACTTAAACCTAGTCTACTATGGCAAAAATTCGGCCCGGGAGGACGGTTTCATGACGGATCTGATCATCCACGGCGCGACATTGGCGGACCTGGCGACGGGCGAGTCGGTGCCGGGATCCTCGGTGCGGGTGGCGGGCGACCGGATCGTCGAGGTGGCTCCCGGGCGTCGCCTCACAGGCACCGCGCCCGCCTTCGACGCCGGGGGCCGCACCTTGCTGCCGGGCTTCATCGACGCACACGTGCACGCCACGGTGTCCACTCTCGACCTGCCGGTGATGATGCGGCGGCCGACCACCCGGCGGGCCATCGAAGCGGCCGGGATCCTGTCCGGGATGCTCCGGCGCGGGTTCACCACCGTCCGCGACGCCGGTGGGCTCGATCGCGGTATCGCCGAGGCGCTCGACACCGGGGTGATCCCCGGCCCGCGGGTGTTCCGCTCCGGCCGGGTGATCAGCCAGACCGGCGGGCACGGCGACCTCGCTCCCGAGGACGACGAGTCGCCCTCCTGCGCCTGCAACCTCCGTACCACCTGGTTCGCGCAGGTCGCGGACGGTGCGGACGCGGTTCGCCGCGCGGTCCGCGAGGAATTGAAGAACGGCGCGCACCAGATCAAGGTGATGGCCAGCGGCGGTGTCTCCTCGCCCGCCGACTCGGTCGACATGGTCCAGTACACCAGCGACGAGCTGCGCGCCGCGGTCGGCGAAGCGCGCTCCCGGGGCACCTACGTGCTGGCCCACGCCTTCGTGCCGGACGCGATCGTGCAGGCGGTCACCGCCGGGGTCCGGTCGATCGAGCACGGGAACCTCCTGGACGCGAAGGCCGCCCAGGTGATGGCCGAACACGACGCCTTCCTGGTGCCGACCCTCGTCGTCTTCGAGCAGCTGGCGGAAATCGGACGCCGGTGGAACTACCCGAGCCGGAGCCTGGAGAAGCTGGAACGAGTCCAGGCCGAGGGCGCACGGGCCGTGCGGCTCGCCGTGGACGCCGGGGTCCGCCTCGGGTTCGGCACCGATCTGCTCGGCGAGTCGCATCCGGCGCAGAGCCGCGAATTCCTGCTGCGCGGGCGGGTTCAGTCCCCACTGGACGTACTGCGCTCGGCGACCGTGGTGAACGCCGAACTGCTCGACCGGACCGGCGAACTCGGCGTCGTCGCGCCGGGCGCGTGCGCGGATCTCCTGCTGGTGGACGGGGATCCGCTGGCGGATCTGTCGGTTCTCGTCAACGGCGGGGTGGAGTTCGTGATGCAGGGTGGGGAGGTTGTGCATTCGCCGTCGTGACGGGGCGGTGTGGTGGATTCGTCGGTTGGGCGGGTCTGTGGGGCGGCGAGGTTGTGGGCTCGCCGTCGTGATGGGGGCGGGTCTGGTGGCTCGTTGGCGGGCTTGTCCGTTCTCGCCCGGGTGCCGGAGTTCGTGAGTTGGGGTGGGGAGGTTGTGGACTTCGACCTGTCCACTCTCGCCTGGGGCGGAGTTGGTGTTGTGCGGCGGCGAGGTCGTGTACTCGCTGTCGTGGCTGGAAGCTGGTCCGTCGGCCGGGGACCCGCCGGCGGATCTGTCCGTCCTCGCCGAGGGCGGTGGTGTTCGTGATGCGGAGCGGGAAGGTGCGCACTCGCCGTCCTGACCGGGAGCAGGTGCTCCTGGCCCGGAGCGCAGGGTGCCCGCGGTCGCCGCGCCGGGGCGTGACGTGTTCTCCGCCCCGGCGCGAGCTGGTCAGCGTAGGGGTTCGAGGGCTTTGGCGATCGGCTCCAGTACCGCCGGGGTGTGCGGCGGCGGCAGGTAGACGATCGCCAGGTCAACACCCGCCTCGCCGAGTGCTTCGGCGTCCGCGGCGAGTTTGGCGACGCCCGCTTCCGGGGAGTAGCGCACGTGCGAGGACAGCGTGATCTCGCGTGGATCGCGGCCGACGTCCGCGCAGTGCCGATACAGCACGTCCCGCTTGTGGGTGAACTCTTCCGGGGTGCCGCCGACGAAGTTCCAGTGCTGGGCGTACTTCGCGGCGGTGCGCAGGGTGCGTTTCTCGCCGCTGCCACCGATGCACAGTGGCGGGTGCGGGGTCTGCACCGCCTTCGGTTCGCAGCGCGCGTCGGTCAGCTGGTAGTACTCGCCGTGGAACGTGGTGGTCTCCTGGGTGAGCAGGCCGACGAGCACCTCGCAGGCCTCCTCGAACCGGTCGCTGCGTTCCTTGACCGGGCCGAGCCGCATCCCGTACGCGCCGGATTCCTCCTCGTTCCAGCCCGCGCCGATGCCGATTTCGAGCCGCCCGCCGGAGACGATGTCGAGCGTGGTGGCCATGTTCGCCAGCAGCGCCGGGTGCCGGTAGTGGATGCCACTGACCAGGGTGCCCAGCCGCAGCCGCCGGGTGGCCTGGGCGAGCGCGGTGAGCGTGACCCAGCCTTCCAGGCAGGGGCCGGTCGGATCGGAGAAAATCGGGTAGAAGTGGTCGAAGGTCCAGCCGGATTCGAACAGCTCGATCTCGTCTGCGGCCTGCCAGACCGCGAGCATGTCGGCCCAGGTGGTGTCCTGCGGTGAGGTCTTGATGGCGAATCGCATGGTTCCGAGGGTAGACCTGGAGTAACTCCGGCGCGGGTGCCGATTTTCGGTTCGCTTGCGGGACAAGGATTCCAAGGTCGACGCTCGGGTGCGGCCCTGCGCTCCGGGTTCCCGCCGCTCGGTCACCCACTCCGCGCCGGACGGCCTTCACTCGGCGGCTGGCCGCGGCCGGCACCTCGAAACGGCCTCGCGCACGGCGGAGGGGCGACTCCTGCGGGATGAGGTGCCCGCAGGCTCGACCACGACCATCCGACCCTGCGGACATCAGCTCGCCCGCGGTGCGATGGAAGATCGGCCGCCTCTTCGCGGACGTCACAACCGGCGAGGGGAGTCCATTGTGGACGAATCGGGAGGCACGCGGGGAACCGGCCGTTCGAACAACGCTCCGCTGCCGCGCCCGGCTGCTTCCACCGTCCGGACGTGCCGGAAGCCCTGCCCTCGGTAGTAGTCCTGCAGGCCGGGGTTGGTCTTCCACGCGTCCAGCCGCACCGAGCGCTTGCCGCGCGCGGCGGCCTGGTGCAGTGCCTGGTCGATCATCCACGTGCCGATGCCTCGCCCGCCATGGCCGCGGTCGACCGCGAAGTGGGTGAGGTACAGCGCGGAGTGCGGGTCGTCGGCCGGGGTCCAGAATGCCGGATCGGGCTCGGGATCCAGGGTCATGGTCGCGGCCGGAACGTCGTCGTCGGTCGCGAGGTAAACGATTCCCGCGGCGAGGCCGGGGGCCAGTTCCGCGGCGTGCCACGGGATTCCGTACCACTGATCCAGGCAGCGCTCGCGCAGCCAGGGGATCGTCGTGTTCAGGATGGCGATCAACGCGTCGAGATCGGCTTCGGTGGCGGGGCGCAGCCGCAGGTGCATCCGGCGAGGCTAGCCGACCGTATCGGCCCCCGGGAAGATCCGGTCCGTTGGGCGGACGGTGGGAAAATCCGTGTCATCCGGCCGGATTCGTCGGTCCCGGTGGCGGCCGGAATCGATCTGCCACGCACGGCATAGGCTGCGGCAGGTCGAGAGGTGCGGCCAGGAGGTCGTAGGCTCGGGTGAATGAGCACGGCATCCACCGCGGAGTATCCGATGGTCGAAACCCGGCACCAGACCCGCCTGCTCACCCTGTTGCGCGACGAGGGACCGATGTCCCGGGTCGAGCTGGGGGAGCGGCTGGAGCTGCCGCGTGCGCGGGTGAGTGCCGAGGTCACCCGGCTGGCCCAGGCCGGGCTGGTGGAGACGGCAGGCCCGTCGGCCAGCCGCGGCGGACGGCGTTCCACGCTGGTGCGGCTGGCCGGCGCGCTGCGCGTGGTGTCGGTGGACGTCGGGGCCACCTCGGTCGGTGTCGCGCTCACCGACGCGTCGTGCGAGGTACTGGCGCACACCATCGAGGACTGCGATGTCCGGCAGGGGCCGCACGTGGTGCTCAAGCGGGTGGCCGAGCTGGCCGGAGGAATCCGGCACGAGTCGCCGGGGCGGCTGATCGGGGTGGGCATCGGGTTGCCCGGGCCGGTCAGCTTCGCCGAGGGCATGGCCGTCGCGCCGCCGATAATGCCCGGCTGGGACCGGTTCTCCGTGCGTGATCACCTCGGCGGGCTGCTGGGCTCTCCGGTCACTGTGGACAATGACGTGAACTCGATGGCACTGGGCGAGCGGCACGCCGGGGTCGCCCGCTCCACCGACGACCTGGTGTTCGTCAAGATCGGCACCGGGATCGGCTGCGGGATCGTGCTCGGCGGCAAGGTCTACCGCGGGGTCGCCGGCACCGCGGGCGACATCGGGCACATCCGGCTCGACGACTACGGTCCCACCTGTTCCTGCGGCGAAGTCGGCTGCCTGGAGGCGTACTTCGGCGGCGCCGCGCTGGCCCGCGATGGCCTGACGCTGGCCCGTAGTGGCCGTTCGACCTTCCTGGCCGAGGTCGCCGCCGAACGTGGCGCGATCACCGCGCAGGACGTCGGCCGGGCTGCCGCCGCGGGCGATTTCGGTGCGGTGAACCTGATCCGTGACGGCGGTCGTCGGCTGGGCCAGGTGGTCGCGTCGCTGGTCAGCTTCGTGAATCCCGGCATGGTCGTGATCGGCGGGGGTGTCGCGCGGCTCGGGCATCAGCTGCTCGCCGAGATCCGCGGCTCGGTCTATCGGCGTTCGCTGCCGCTCGCGACCGGCAACCTCCCGATCGTGCTCTCCGAACTCGGCGACACCGCGGGGGTGATCGGCGCGGCCTGGTCGGCGACCGATCGCGCATTCACGTTCAGTAGCTGACTTCGGGCATGGCACGCCGGTCATCCGGCGTGGGGGTTTCCCGGACGCTGCACGCGGCAAGGGGGTTCACCCGACCGTTGCCGAACGGCGTTTTGCCGTCTCGCTCCGTCCGCTGCCCGATTGGTGACCGGGTGCCGGAAACCGTCGCGGGTTGGGCGTCAGTCAGCCTCCCGTGGCATCTGTGGCGGAGTCGGGTGGCGGGCCGTCACGGCGGGTCGCGTGACAAGTCGTGGCGGTGCCGTCCCGGCGCCCCTCCCGAGACTTCCGCACCCCTCGATCAGCTTCCGCGCACGGGCCGTTCGCCACGCTCCGCGTCCGTTCAAGTTCGCGGAGTAACGTCAAAATCGATCACAGTTTTGCTCGAAAAGTGCAAAAGTGAGCTGAATGTCAGGCGCCTATTCGGGTGAAAACCGGGATTTCCGGCTCGTTGTCAGCTTGACGAGTGACGCGGATCTCCCTACTTTCGCTGGCCGGGTACCAAAGTTCCCCATCGTCGACCGAGGTTGTGAGGGCAGCGTGGCCGCGACGCGATCCGGGTCTGTGGACCCGGGCAGAGCACGCACGGCGAACCTCGCCGCGCTCTTGCGGGCGCTGCGTGCCGGGCCGCTGTCGCGTACCCAGCTCGCGGCTCGGTGCCAGCTGACCAAGGCGACGGTCGCCGGGTCGCTGACCGAGCTGTCCGAGCGCGGGCTCGTCCGTGCGGCGGGGGTACTGAACGGGGGCAGCGGCCGTCCCAGCCGTCTTGTCGAGCTAAGCGGTGACAGTGCGTACGGGCTCGCCCTCTCGGTCGAGGCGGACGGATTCGCGGCGGTCGCGGCGAACCTCGTCGGAGCGGTGATTGCGGAGCGTCACGAAAGCGCGGATGTCGCGTCGCTCGGGCCGGCGCGGAGTGTGGACGAACTCGCCGTCCTCGCCGGGCAGGTACGGCGGCACGACAGTCCGGTCGGGGTCACGGTCTCGGTGCCCGGCTTGGTCGATCCGGCAGCCGCGGTGCTGCGGTTTGCTCCGGCCTTGCGTTGGCGCGACGCCGAAATCGCCGACCTGCTCGCCGCCCGGCTCGGGCTGGCCGCGGAGGCGATCACCGTCGACAACGAGGCGAACCTCGGCGCGATCGGCGAAGCCGTTGCCGGGACGTGCGCCGGGGCGCGCGAGCTGTTCTACCTCAGCGGCGGCATGGGCGTCGGCGGCGGGCTCGTCGTCGGGGGCACGATCCTGCGCGGCGCCCGGGGTTTCGCCGGCGAGGTGGGGCATATCGCCGTCGATCCGGCCGGCGAGCAGTGCCCGTGCGGGCGCGCCGGATGCCTAGAGACCAAAGCCGGGCTCAACGCCCTGCTGCGCGCCGCCGCGCCGCCGGGAGATCCGCTGCACGATCCGGCGCTCGGCGTCGAAGGCCGGGTCGGCTTGCTGCGCAACCGCGTGCAGGCGGGGGACCAGCGTGCGCTCGCGGCCGTCGCGGAGCTGGGGATCGCGCTCGGCGTCGCAGTGTCCACTGTGGTCGATGTGCTCGATCCGGACGTCGTGGTGCTCGGCGGCTCCTTCGCCGGGCTCGGGGCCTGGCTGGTCGAGCCGATCCGCCGGGAACTGGCCGCCCGCACGCTCGGGCCGGGCTCGATCTGCCGGGTCGAAGTGTCCACTTTGGGCACTGCGGCGCCGTTGCGGGGGGCCGCGCACCTGGCCGTCGAACGGCTCTTCGCCGATCCGGCGCTCGTTCTGCTCGCCGATCAGGAGGCGCTGGAATGAGGTTGCTCGCCGTCCGCGGGACCGGGGTCCGCGCACTCGACGGGGTCGACTTCGAGGTCGAGCCCGGCGAAGTGCACTGCCTGCTCGGGCAGAACGCCGCGGGGAAGTCCACTTTGATCAAGACGCTGGCCGGGGCGCACCGGCCGGACGCGGGGGAGATCCGCTGGCAGGGCCAGCCGGTCGCGCCCGCCTCGCCGGTCGCCGCGCTCCGGCTCGGCATCGCCACCATGTATCAGGAACTCGACCTGGTGCCGGGGCTTTCCGTGGCGGACAACATCTTCCTCGGCCGGGAACGGGCCAGGTTCGGGTTCACCCGGATCGCCGAGTCCCGAGCGCGGTCCGCGCGGCTGCTCGCCCGGCTCGGTCACCCCGAGATCGCTCCGTCCACAGAGGTCGGTCGCCTGCCCGCGGCCGGCCAGCCCGTCGATGGCCGCCACCGCGATCGCGCTGGCACGGCAGCTCGGTCAGGGCAAGGGTGCCGGGGATTTCGCCGAACACGAGATCCCGGCCGAGATCACCACGTACTCCGCGGTCGTGACCAAAGAGAACGTGGGTCAATATCTGGATGTCGGATTCGATTCCTGACCGGGAATCGATACCGCGAAGAACAAGGAGGGGCATGAGCACGGCACGGGAGACCATCGGGATCGGCATGGTGGGGCATGCGTTCATGGGTGCGGTGCATTCGCACGCCTGGCGCAACGTCCACCGGTTCTTTCCGGTGGCACCGATCCCGCGGCTCGCCGCGCTCGGCGGCCGGGACGAGGCGCGGGCGAAGGCCGCGGCGGAGCGGTTCGGCTGGGCCGCGGTCGAGACGGACTGGCGCGCGCTGATCGCCCGGGACGACGTCGACCTGGTGGACATCTGCACCCCCGGCGACACCCATGCGGAGATCGCGATCGCGGCACTCGAAGCCGGTAAGCACGTCCTGTGCGAGAAACCGCTGGCCAACACCCTGGCCGAGGCCGAGGCGATGACCACAGCGGCGGAGAAGGCGCGGGAGAACGGCGTCCGGTCGATGGTGGCCTTCAACTACCGCCGGGTGCCCGCGCTGGCGCACGCCCGCAAGCTGGTGGCGAGCGGGGCGCTCGGACGGATCCGGCACGTGCGGACGGTGTATCTCCAGGATTGGCTGTCCTCTTCGGACTCGCCGATGAGCTGGCGGCTGGACAAGGACAAGGCCGGTTCGGGTGCTCTCGGCGATCTCGGCGCGCACATCGTCGATGCCACGCAGTTCGTCACCGGAGAGACCGTGACCGGGGTGTCCGCGCTGACCGAGACCTTCGTCGGCGAGCGGCCGGACGGCAGTGGCGGGACCGGACAGGTCACTGTGGACGATTGCGCGCTGTTCCTCGGCCGGCTCTCCGGCGGCGGGGTAGCCAGTTTCGAGGCCACCCGGTACGCGCTCGGCCGCAAGAACTCCATGCGGCTGGAGGTCAACGGGTCGAAGGCGAGCCTGGCGTTCGACTCCGAATCGATGAACGAGCTGTCCTGGTTCGACGGCGGGGATCCGGTGACCGAGGCCGGGTTCCGCCGGATCCTGGTCACCGAGCCGGCGCATCCCTACCTCGCCGCGTGGTGGCCGCCCGGCCATCTGCTCGGCTACGAGCACACCTTCACCCACGAGATCGCCGATCTGCTCACCGCGCTCGGCGAGGGCCGGGATCCCGCACCGTCCTTTGCGGACGGTCTGGGGGTCCAGCGGGTGCTGGACGCGGCCGGGCGCAGCGCGGCCGGGCAGTCCCGATGGACCACGACCGAAGGCAACTGACCGGCGAATCCGGCCGAAAGGTGGACAAATGCCTGCCCAGCAACGAACCGGCCTGTGGCTGATCGGCGCACGGGGCTCGGTCGCCACGACGGCGGCGGTCGGCCTGCTCGCCCTGCGCGCGAGGGTGGCCGGGCCGACCGGCTGTGTCACCGAGCTGCCCGCGTTCGCCGGGACACCGCTGCCCTGCTGGGACGAACTCGTCCTCGGCGGGCACGATCTGGTGCACACGCCGCTGGAGAAACGGGCGGAACAGCTTGCCCACGCCGGCATGTTCGGTTCCGCGGTGATCGCCGCTGTCCGTTCTGGACTGTCCGAAGTGGAGTCCGAGATCCGCGACGGCTACCACCCGGCAACGCACACCGGCGCGCAGGCGTCCGCCGTCGAGCGGCTCTCCGCGGATCTCCGCACGTTCGCACAGCGGCACGAGCTGGCGCGGGTGGTCGTCGTCGACGTGTCCTCCACCGAGGCGCCGTGTCCGCACCTGCCGGAGCACGACGACCTCGACGCGCTCGAAGCGGCGCTAGCCGACCCCGCCCGGTCTGTCTTGCCGCCCAGCTCGCTCGCGGCGTACGCGGCATTGCATGCGGGGTGCCCGTATGTCGGGTTCACGCCGTCTGCGGGAATCACGTTGCCAGCGTTGCGGAAACTCGCCGAACGACAGGGCCTGCCGTATGCGGGTTGCGACGGTAAGACCGGTGAAACGTTGCTGCGTACGGTGCTGGCGCCGATGTTCAGCGCGCGGGCGTTGAAG
Source organism: Amycolatopsis panacis (assembly GCF_003600245.1). Taxonomy (NCBI): domain Bacteria; kingdom Bacillati; phylum Actinomycetota; class Actinomycetes; order Pseudonocardiales; family Pseudonocardiaceae; genus Amycolatopsis; species Amycolatopsis panacis. Next base: position 29,848 of record NZ_QZFV01000077.1, on the reverse strand, counting down.
GTTCGTTCCTGGTCGGGGACCAATCTGCTGGGCGGCGGCGACGGCGTGACGCTGGCGGATCCGGTGACCGTGGCCAGCAAACTGGAATCGAAGGCAAGGGGTCTCACGGCCTTGCTCGGTGAGGATGTCACCGCGCCGCTGCACATCGACCACGTGCCGGACCTCGGTGAAGTCAAGACCGCGTGGGACCACGTATCCTTCGAAGGCTTCCTCGGCGCGCAGATGAATCTCCAGTTCACTTGGACCGGTTACGATTCCGCGCTCGCCGCACCGCTGGTGCTGGACCTCGCCCGGCTGGTGGCCGCGGCCCACGCCGCCGGACAGCGCGGCGCGCTGACCGAACTCGGCTTCTTCTTCAAAGATCCACTGGGGAGCGACGAACATCGGTTCGCGGAGCAGACTGCCCGCCTGATCAGCTGGGCGGGGTCGCTGTGAAGGCCTATGCGGAGCTGGTTCGCGCACCGGCCGCGCTGACGGTGCTGGGTGACACGGTCGCCGGGTCCGCCGCGGCGGGGTTGCGGATGACCGGGCGGCGCCTGCTCCTCCCGTTGTCCTCGACGGCCTTCTACTGGGCCGGAATGGCGCTCAACGACTGGGCGGACCGGAAGCTCGACGCGGTGGAACGCCCGGAGCGGCCGATCCCGTCCGGGCGGGTGAGCGCGGATGCGGCGCTGGCCACCGGGACCGCGTTGACCGCCGCCGGACTGGGGCTGGCCGCGCTCGGCGGCGGCCGGACCGCGCTGCGGATGGCGGTTCCGCTGGCCGCAGCGGTCTGGGCCTACGACACCGTGTTCAAACCGACCGCGGCCGGGCCGGTCGCGATGGCGGTCTGCCGGACCCTCGATGTGCTGCTCGGCGCCGGTGACGAACCGGCGAAAGCCGCCGGCGCCGCCGCGGCGGTCGGGGTGCACACGCTCGGGGTCGCCGCGTTGTCGGCCGGGGAAGTCCATGGGGCCAATGCGAATACGGCGAGTGCGGCCTTGGCTACCAGCTGTGCGGCGACAACGTTGGCACTGACCGGTCCGGTTCGTGGCGGCTGGTACCGCCTGGCTTCGCTGGCGGCCTGTACCGGTTACGCCGGTCTGGTCGGCCGGGCGCAGGCCGGTGCGGTCCGTGATCCGTCCGCCGGTGCTGTGCGCAAGGCGACGGTGACCGGCATCCACGGCATGGTTCCGTTGCAGGCAGCTCTCGCCGCGAAGCGGTCGGTCGCCGGCGCGGCACTGGTCGTGGCCGCTTTGCCGCTGGCGCGCAGGCTTTCACGAAAGGTGAGCCCGACATGAGCCTCCATCTCGGCTACGGCACCAATGGTTTCGCCAATCACCGCCTCGATGAAGCGCTCACGGTCATCGCCGGCCTCGGGTACGCGGGGGTGGCGCTGACGCTGGACCACGACCACCTCAACCCGTTCGCGGACGGCTTGGCCCGGCGCGTGGACCGGATCGCCGCCCGGCTCTCCACGCTCGGCTTGCGCCGGGTCGTGCTCGAAACCGGCGCCCGCTACCTCCTGGACCCATGGCGCAAGCACTCGCCGACGTTGCTCTCCGCCGACCCTGCGCCGCGAATCGATTTCCTGGTGCGCGCAGTCGACATCGCCGCGGACCTCGGCGCGGACTGCGTGTCCTTCTGGTCCGGTGTGTCCACTGTGGAGGTCGATATCGCCTGGTCCCGGTTGCGGGACGGGGTAGCGACGGTGCTGGAGCACGCGGAGCGGCGGCAGGTCCGGCTCGCGATGGAACCCGAACCGGGGCATCTCGTCGCGCACCTGAGCCAGGTCATGGACCTGCGTAAGGAACTCGGCGAGCCGGAGCTGTTCGGGGTCACGCTCGACGTCGGGCATTGCGTTGCCGTGGAACCGTTCGACGCGGCCGAATGCGTGCGTCTCGCCGGTCCGCTGCTGTGGAACGTCCAGCTCGACGACATGCTGCCGAACGTGCATGAGCACTTGGAGTTCGGCGACGGTGAGCTGGATCTCACGGCGACCCTCGCGGCACTGGAAGAAATCGGCTACGAGGGTCTGGCCGCGGTCGAGCTGCCCCGGCACAGCCACGCCGCGCCGGACGCCGCCCGTCGCGCTTTCGCTGCCCTTACCGCCGCGTTGCCGTGGCAGGCCGAGGCGGAGCGGCAGATTCGCGCGAAACCGTCCAATATCGGCGCGCTCTTCCCCGCCGCCGGGCGCGCCGTCGGACGTGCGTCGTTGCAACCGGCGGACGATCCAGAGGGACTTGTGCATGGCACTGTGGACGATCGTGCCCGGATCCGGCTGGTAGCGACGTTGGCCGAGGTTGTGGACGACGCTGCCTTGGCCACGGAGTTGAACGACCTCTATCGGTACGGCGACGATGCCGAACGACGTGGCGTGCTCCGCGCGCTCAACTCGATGGTCTCCCCGGGTACCGAAGTCGTCCGAGCCGGCCGGGTGCTGGTTGAAGACGCCTTGCGCACCAACGATATCCGGCTGGTCGCCGCCGCCATGGGCGAGTTCGCCGCGCGGTTCCTCGATGACCACGGCTGGCGGCACGGGGTGCTGAAGTGCGTATTCGTGGAGGTTTCGCTGGCGGCCGTGGCGGATCTGAAGTCCCGGGTGGACGGTGAGCTGATCCGGATGCTCGCCGATTTCGCCGAAGAACGCCGTGCCGCTGATCGCGCCGTCCCCGCCGACGCACTGGAGCTGCTCGAGAAAGGTATTTAGCGGTGCGCATCTTCGACCCTCATATCCACATGACCTCCCGGACCACCGACGACTACGAGGCGATGTACGCGGCGGGCGTCCGCGCACTCGTCGAGCCGGCGTTCTGGCTCGGCCAGCCGCGTACCGGGGTCGGTTCGTTCACCGACTACTTCGACGGGCTGATCGGCTGGGAACGGTTCCGGGCGAGCCGGTTCGGTATCCGGCACCACTGCACGATCGCGCTCAATCCCAAGGAGGCCAACGATCCGCGCTGCCGGGAGGTGCTCGGTGTGCTGCCGAGGTACCTGGCCAAGGACGGCGTGGTCGCGGTCGGCGAGGTCGGATACGACTCGATGACCCGCGAGGAGGACGAGGTTTTCGCCCGCCAGCTGGAGCTTGCCGTCGAGCACGACCTGCCGGTGCTGGTGCACACTCCACATAGGGACAAAGTGGAGGGTACCAAGCGGACGCTCGACGTGGTGCGCGAGTCCGGGATCGCGGCCGAGCGGGTGGTGGTCGACCATCTCAACGAGGTGACCGTGGAGCTGGTCAAGGATTCCGGGTGCTGGCTGGGCTTCTCCATCTATCCGGACACCAAAATGGACGAACACCGGATGGTCGCGCTGCTGCGCCGATACGGTCTGGATCGGATGATCGTCAACTCCGCCGCCGATTGGGGCCGTTCGGATCCGTTGAAGACCGCGAAGACCGGCCAGGCGATGCTCGACGACGGCTTCACCGATGCCGATGTCGATCGGGTGCTGTGGCAGAACCCGGTCGAATTCTACGATCAAAGCGGTCGTCTGATTCTCGACCCGCTGCCCGGTTTCACCGGCGAAGCCGCCGAATTCGCGGGAAACTCGGTACTGCGAGGTGCCCGCGCATGATCTCCTACTGCACGAACGTCCACCCTGCCGAAGACGTCGACGGCATTGTCACCCAGCTGGAACGGTATGCGCTGCCGGTGCGGGAACGGCTCGGCGCGGACCGGCTCGGCGTCGGACTGTGGTTGTCCGCGCCGGTGGCCCGCGGTCTCGCCGGTGACGCATCCGCGCGCAAGTCTCTTCGCGCCGAACTCGACGTGCGCGGCCTGTCGGTGTACACGCTGAATGCCTTTCCGTACGGCGGTTTCCACGAGGAGGTCGTCAAGCACGCGGTCTACCGTCCACGGTGGACCGACCATGAGCGGGTCGCCTACACCGTCGACTGCGTGACCGTTCTGGCGGAGTTGCTCGCCGAGGATGCTTCGTACGGCAGCATTTCCACCTTGCCGCTCGGCTGGCGCGAGCCGTGGACCGACGACGACGACCGGCGTGCGGCCGAAGCGTTCGGCCAGGTGGTCCAGGCGATCCGGCAGAGCGGCGACCGGCCGATCCGGCTGGCGGTCGAGCCCGAGCCCGGCTGTGTACTGGACACTGTGGACGATGCGGTGGTCTGGCTGTCCCGCCGGGTCGACCCGGAGTACGTCGGGCTGTGCTTGGACACGTGCCATCTGGCGGTGTCCTTCGCGGATCCGGTGACCACCCTGGCGACCATCGTCGAGTCCGGAGTGGACATTGTCAAGGTGCAAGCCTCCGCGGCCCTGCACGTCGCCGATCCGGCGCAAGCCTGTGCCGAGCTGGCTGCTTTCGCCGAGCGCCGCTACCTGCACCAGGTTCGGGAACTCGGCGCGGACGGCGTGGTGCATCGGGCCGACGACCTGCCCGAGGCGTGGGCCGAATTGCCCGGGGAAGGACCGTGGCGGGTGCACTTCCACCTGCCGCTGCACCAGGCCCCGGAGCCGCCGCTGGATACCACCACCGACGTGCTGCGTGCGGTGGCCGCAGGGCTGTCCGGACAGTCGCATGTCGAGGTGGAGACCTACACCTGGAGCGTGCTCCCGGATGCCGGCGACCTCGTCGGCGGGATCGCCGCGGAACTCGCGTGGGCACAAGCGAACCTGGAAGGGGTCTCGGCGTGAAGCCACTGGTGGTCATCGACGTCGTCGGGCTGACCCCGAAGGCGTTGCGGCACATGCCCGAGCTGTCCAGCCTCGCCCGCGAGGGCTGGCAGGCCGAGCTGGGCACCGTACTGCCCGCGGTCACCTGCAGCGCACAGTCCACTTTCCTCACCGGGCTCTTGCCCGCACAGCACGGCATAGTCGGCAACGGCTGGTACTTCCGGGACCTCGGCGAGATCCACCTGTGGCGCCAGCACAACCGGCTTGTCCGCGGTGAGAAGCTGTGGGAGACAGCGCGTGCCGCGCACCCCGGCTACACCTCGGCGAACGTCTGCTGGTGGTACGCGATGGGGATGTCCACCGACGTCACGGTGACCCCGCGGCCGATCTACCACGCCGACGGGCGCAAGTCGCCGGACGCCTACGTGCGCCCGCCGGAGTTGCACGACAGGCTCACCGGCGAGCTGGGGGAGTTCCCGCTGTTCCAGTACTGGGGTCCAACCGCCTCGCTGAAGTCCAGTAAGTGGGTGGTCGGCGCGGCCCGGCAGCTCCTCCGGGAACGCCGTCCGGATCTGCTGCTGGCCTACGTCCCGCATCTCGACTACGACCTGCAGCGTTTCGGCCCAGACGGCCCGCAGGCGGTGAAGGCGGCCCGAGAGCTGGACAAAACCATGACACCGCTGCTGAACGACGCCCGGAACGCGGGGGCGACCGTGGTCGCGCTCAGTGAGTACGGCATTACCAACGTGCACCGGCCGATCGACCTCAACCGGGCCTTGCGTCGCGAGGGTTTGCTCGAGGTCTACACCCAGGACGGGATGGAGTACCTGGACCCGTGGACCTCGCGGGCGTTCGCCGTCGCAGACCACCAGGTCGCGCACCTCTACGTGCGCGATGAGTCCGATGTGGACCGGGTTCGCGCGATCGCGGCCGGGCTGAGGGGTGTGGACGAAGTCCTGGACCGGGAGGACCAGGCGAGGTACGGGCTGGACCACGAGCGTGCCGGTGAGCTGGTCGCCGTCGCCCAGCCGGATTCCTGGTTCACCTACTACTACTGGCTGGACGAAGACCGCCGGCCCGATTTCGCGCGGAGCGTCGAAATCCACCGCAAGCCCGGCTACGACCCGGCCGAACTGTTCTTCGATCCGCGGGACCGGTTCGCCAAAGCCAGGGCCGGGCTGAACCTGGCGAAGAAGTTCGCCGGGCTGCGGTACACGATGGACGTCGTGCCGACCGATCCGCGCTGGGTACGCGGCTCACACGGCCGGCTGCCCGATTCCGCCGCGGACGGCCCGGTGTTGCTCTGCTCGGATCCGGCGGGGGCACCGTCCGGCCGCATCGCGGCCACCGGCGTGCGTCCTCTGCTGTTGTCGTTGCAAGGACTGAAGTAGGAGGAAGAACCCGATGAGCCGTCCGATCACCTTGTTCACCGGCCAGTGGCCGCTCGGCTCGGCTCTGGGGCTGTGAAGGGTCCCTTCACAGCCCCACAGTCCGTGAAGGGACCCTTCACAGCCCTGCGGCTCGGGTGTCCACTGTGTGCACGCCGTCTGTTCCGGATCACTCGGTCCGGTGACCGCGGCGCGGTGGGTCAGGCGGCCGGGCGATGCGGGGCCAGGCTGGGCGCCTCCCGGTAGAATCCGGCGATCATCGCATCGGTGCTCGGCGGGTTGAACGGCTTGCCGAGCGTGCGCATCAGCGAGTCCGCGCTGGGCCGGTACATCCCGGTCTGGCAGTACCTGGAGCCCTCGTAGGCGCCGACGGTGCTGCCGTCCGGCGAGGGCTTTCCGAGGTACTGGTACCACTTCGCCTGCTGACTGCGCATCTGATCCTCGGTCAGCGCGGTCGCGTTCGGCTCGGCGGGCTCACGCGGATCGCAGTCGCCGTAGTCGTACTCGTCGGCCAGACCGCCGATGGAGTGACCGAGTTCGTGCGCGACGATCTGGCTGGACGAGGCATTGCCGCCGGACGACGTCGCGACTCCGCCGCCCGCCCCGCCGTACTTGGTGCTGTTCGCGAGCACGAGAACCTGATCCACGTCCGGCGCGGCGGCCGCGTATTGGTTCGCCTTGGTCTCGTTCACGCAGAGGAGCCGCTCGATGCCGTCACACCAGAAATACGAGCCCAGTGCGGTGTTGCGCTGGATTCCCTGGTCCGGATCGTTGCTCACGCCCGAATCCGGCGAAACGACGTTTACCTGCCAAATGTTGAACTGCTTGCGATAGCTCTGGTACGGCTCGACCGAGAACAATGCGTCGATACTGGATCGGACATGCTGGGAATAGGTGCCCAGATCGGCCGCGGTGTAGCCGTCACCGACCACCACGAGGTCGAAGTGGTTTTCGCTGGGGCCGTTCGTCTCGATCGGCACCACGTCCGCCGGGCGGGTGAGCCGCGCGGCCGCCCGGTCGGCGACCGGGCGGGTCACCTTGGCCCGGTGAATGGTGCCACCGGGGTCGAAAACCTCCATCGAAGCGGTGAAATGGGCGGCCTGGGCGGCCGGCGCGGCCGGGGCGGAGCCGAGTGCGAGCACACCGGCCAGCGCGGCCACGAGACACGCTCGTCGCATGGGTACTCCTTGCGGGGACGAAGGAAGAGACCTCTCACGATCCGACTTTCGGCGGCTTCCGGGACATCCCAACCGGTCTTAACATCGGTGTTATGGAAGTCGAGCTCCGGCATTTGCGAATCCTGTGCGACGTAGCCGACACGGGCAGCATTTCCCGGGCCGCGGCCGGAATCGGCAGCAGTCAGCCCGCGCTGACGGCTTCGGTGCAGAGAATCGAACGGGTCTTCGGCGGAAAACTGTTCGTGCGCAGCCGCAGCGGGGTCGTGCCGACCGAGTTCGGCGAATGCGTGCTCGCCCGCGCGCGGGCGGTGCTGACCGCGGCGGAGACCATGCGCCGCGATGCCGCGCGATGGCTGGTGAACGGGGCCGAACGGCCGATCGCGCTCGGCGGGATCGGGTCTTCACTGGTGGTCGAACTGGCCGATCGGATCGCGCGGCCCGAGCACGTCCCCACGGTTTCCGTGCGCACGGAATTCTCCCCGATACGGCTGCTGGAGCTGCTTTCCGCGGGCCAGTTCGACGCCGCGGTGGTGTCCGACTACCCGGGCCACGAGCTGCCGCCGGCCCCGGGTGTGCGGCGGCGGCCGCTGGGTATGCAGCCGGTGTTCGTGGCGCTCGCGGCCGATCATCCCGCGGCCGCCGCGACGGAGATCGACCTGTCCGCGCTGGCCGCGGAACGCTGGGTGCTCGGCCCCTCCGACGGCGCGGGCTGGCCGGAGTCGTTCGAAGACGCCTGCGGACGGGCCGGGTTCCGGCCGCGGGTCGCGCACCGCAGCACCGAACTGCAGGCCCTGCACCGGTTGATCGCGGCCGGCCGGGCGATTTCCCCGTGCCGGGTCACTTTCCCGGCGACCCCCGAGATCGCGATCCGCCCGCTGTCGGGGGATCCACTGTGGATGCGTTACCTGATCGCCTGGCGGACCGACGGGGTGTTCGGCCGCGAACCGGAGGCGCTGCTCGCCGCGGCCGGGGACGCGTACCGCTGCGACACCGCCGCCAGTCCCGCCTACCGGGATTGGCGTGCGGCCCGCGGCGATCTCGTCTTGGGCTGACGCTTCAGCGGCAGCGGTCCGTCCGATGTGGACACAGCGGATTCAGGCTTTCACGGAGGCCTCGGCGTACGCTGCTTCGAGCTGTTCGCGGACCGTCGGCCGCCCGGTGTCCGGGGCGGGGATGCCGAGGTGCTCTTCGCGCAGCTCGTTCATGAAGTCCTCCCACAGCGGACGGCCGCCCTCGTACAGGATCTGCGCGCGGGTTCGCAGTGGTTCGGAGGTCGGCTGGTGGTTCAGGCCCCACCAGCCGAGTTCGGCGAGCACGGGGACCAGCTGGATGGCGGCCTCGGTGAGACTGTAGGCGGCGCGCTTGCCGGAGCCGGCGTCTTCCCGGGTGAGCAGGCCCGCCGCGACCAGATCGCGCAGCCGGGCGGCCAGGATGTTCGAGGCGATGCCCTCCATCGACGCGCGCTGCAACGTCCGGAAATGCCGGTTCTCGCCGAACATGAGGTCGCGCAGCACGATCACGCTCCAGCGATCGCCGAGCACCTCGATCGCGGCGTTGATCGCGCAACCCGAGCGGGGCGTGCCTGTCCGGGGTGTGCCTGTCATCGCCTTCCCTTCGCCGGGGGACCGACTGCTTGCAATTTACCACCACTCGTGGTTCCCTCAAGGTGCTTGCATTTCACCAGCACTTGCGTTCACCACCTGGGAGGCCCGCTCATGATCCGCCGGATACTCGCGCAGAGCACGGTGACCGACCTCGGCCGTGCGGAGGACTGGTACACCCGGCTCTTCGGCCGCGGCCCGGACGCCCGTCCGATGGCGGGCCTGCTCGAATGGCATCTGGGGGAGACCTACGGCCTGCAGGTGTGGTCGGAACCCGGCCGGGCCGGGGCGTCGACGGTGGTACTGGAAGAGACCGACCTCGATGCCGCCGCGGCGCACCTGCGCGCGGCCGGCCTCGGGCACGAGGCGGCGCAGCCGGGCGGCGGCGCGCGGATCCTGCCGCTCACCGATCCGGACGGCAACCGGGTCGTGCTGACCGGGGCCTGAGCGTCTTCCGGCAGTCATCCACTGTGGACAGAATAAGCCGGGCCGTCACGGTCGTGACGGCCCGGCGGGACGCTGCCACTGTCGCGTCCCCGGGGGTGGCGCCACCCCCGGATCGGGAGGCTGTCTCGGCAGCCGAAGGCGGGCGCCGCGGTTTCCGGGTGATCGCGGAACCACGGCGCCCGCCGTGTGCCGGGCCGCCCGCAAGGGAGGGGTCGGCTGCCCGGGGCGGGAGGCTACTTGCCGGTGCCCGGGGTGAGCACCTTGTCGATCACGAAGACCGTGGCGTTCTTGGTCGGGCACCTTCGCGCCGTTCACGGTCATGCCCTCGCCCGAGCCCCCCGATCTTGATCGGGCCGCCCGCGGTGTTGAGCGAGGTGACCGTACCTGCGGCGGACAGGCCCTTGGCGTCGTAGCGCTTGCCGAGGACGTGGTGCTGCGAGATCGGGCGGGTTCTTCGCCAGCTCGGTGAACTTCGCGTCACCGACGGCCTGGAAGGCGCTGTCGGCAGGGGCGAACACGGTGATCGCCTGCTGGCTGTTGAAGGTGTCGACCAGGTTGGTGGCCTTGACCGCGGCGACCAGCTTGGTCAGCAGCGGGTTGGTCGAGGCGGCGCCGGCGACCGGCTGCGGGCCCATCGAGTCCAGCGAACCGGGGGCGTTGCCCTGCGGCAGCCGGCTGCAGGCAGGCCCGAACACGTCGGTTTGGTGGTCATCCCGTCGCCGGAAGCACTCGACATCGGCGCGGACATCGACGACGGCGCGGGGCCGCTGCTGGAGGCACCACCGGACGAGGCCTGGTCGTTGCTGCTACAGGCGGACAAGGCGATCGCGGCGACTGCGGTGAAGCCGAGACCGGGACGCGGAACTTGTTCACGGGTGTTCACTCCTCGAGAGCGGCGGAGGCAGTCCGCTGGGGAACTGCGCTGATGCCGGTGATTCGGCACCCGCGCCGGAACGGATGGGTCCCGGGCCGAATATCCCTCGGGTGGGTGAACTCGTCAGGAAAATGCGTGGCATACCAATCCGGGGTGAGCGGGGCTCCGAACCGGGGCTTTGGCACCATCTGTCCACAGGCGACACTTCAGTCGAGGCAGAACTCGTTGCCCTCGACGTCTTGCATCAGCAGGCAGGACTCGTTCCCGTCGTCGGCCATGAGCAGTTGCACGCGTGTCGCGCCGAGGGGTATCAGGCGGGCGCATTCGGCTTCGAGCGCCGCGACGCGGGCCTGCCCGGTGAGGCCGGTGCCCGCCCGCACGTCCAGGTGCACGCGGTTCTTGACGACCTTTCGTTCGGGAACGCGCTGGAAGTACAGCCGCGGCCCGGCTCCGGTGGGGTCGACGCAGGCGAACGCGGCGCCTTGTTTCTCCGGCGGCTGCGCGCGGTCGAAATCCGCCCAGTCGGCGAATCCGGCCGGCGGCGGGGGGACGACGTAGCCCAGCGCCGCGCACCAGAAACGGGCGACCCGCTCGGGCTCCGCGCAGTCGAAGGTGATCTGGACCTGCTTGACCGATGTCATCCGGCTACTCTAGCGCAGGCCGTCAATTTATCCCGCGAAATTTTTTGCCCTGGTCCCGCGAATAGCTCCGAATGTGATTCTGTGTTCTGGGGGAATTGTGTGTAACGTGCGCGGTGAACTGTCCGTGGTCTGCGATAATCCGGCTTTCCGTCCGGCCGCTACCCCCGGTGGCGAGCCGAGGGATCCCTGACTCGAAGACGCCACGCACTCGCCGCGGTCCGGGCCGCAGTCGAGCAGGTTTGAAGGCTGTGAAGGGACCCTTCACGGACGCTGAGTCCGTGAAGGGTCCCTTCACAGCCCTTTCGGGGCGGGGTCGGGCGGGATCAGCCGGTGGTGACGGTTAGGCGGCCGAGGCTGGTCGCCAAGTCGGGGTGGTCGGCCGGGACGACCCCGGACCACAGGGCGGTCCAGCACGACGGGCAGCTGTATTGCCGGAACACCACCGGGGTGTCGACGTAGTCGGTCGCGGTGGCGAGGATCTGCGGGCCGGCCTCGGTCGGCGGGCCGTCGTAGACCGCCAGTGCCAGTGGGGTTTCGCTGGTGTCGCCGAGGATTTCGCCGCAGTGGCCGCAGGCGATGCGGTCGCCGGATTCGACGAGGTTGTCGTCGATGCGGCGGGCGGTGGACAGGTCCGCCTGGCCACCGGTCCGGCCGGTGACGCGGGAGCGAGTACGTCGCGTGTCGCGACGGCGGGCGCGGACGGCTTCGGTCGCCGCAGCGTCCACAGTGCCCGATTCCAGCACCACGCCGTAAACCGAACAGGCGGCCTCGGCAGTGATCTTCTCCTCGCGCAGATCCCGGGCCACGGCCGAAGGGTCACGCAGGAGTGGGTCGCCGTAGCCACCGCCGCCCTGCCAGGTCATGGCGAACACCTCGCCGGGCGCCAGGTAGCTGGAGGCGTAGTTCTGGCCCGGTACCAGGGTGCCGCTGACCTCGGACAGCTCGGCCGGCATTTCGCCGGCCGCGAAGAGTTCCTTCACGCGGCTGGTGCGGGCGACCACGTCGAGGCCGCTGTTGCCGGGCAGGCCGCCGGACAGCCCGCTGTTCTGCGCGACGGCCTTGCCCGCGGATGCGAGCACCAGCCCCATCGGCACGCTGGTGCCGTGCGGGGTGAAGGCCATCGACGCGCCGAGTCCGCCGCGATGCCGCCCCGGCCCGCCGGAATCGGGGACCTCGCGCCGCCACAGCGCCAGCACGGGGTAGAGGAATTCGGTCATCTCGACGTCCGGGATCCGGCCCATCGGGATGCAGAACAGGCCGCCGGTGTCCACGCCGTCGGCGTGCGGGCGTGCGCCGTAGCCGCCGGCCATCGGCTCCATCATGATCGACAGGAACGGCGCGGGCTGCGCACCGCGTTCGTCGAGTCCGGCGATGACGGCGGTATCCCAAGTGCCGCAACAGGTCGCCTGCACGTTCTTGCCGAGTTCCAGATCGCGGTCGAGCATCTGGGACAGGCAGTCCGCGACCAGGCTGCCGGTCAGCCAGGCCGGGCCGATCGGGCCGCGGCCCACCGCGGCGGGGAAGGTCGCGTTGTTCAGCGTGCCTTCCTCGGTGATCAGGTCGAAGCAGCGCATCAGCCCGCCGGCCGACCACGGGATGTCGCCGGCCAGGATGGGCAGCAGGGCGAGCATGACGCCGCCGCGCATCCCGGCGTAGGTGCAGTTGACCACGCCGGCCTGTGGATCGGTGCCGGTGAAGTCGAACGTGAGGTGCTCGCCGGTTTTGGTGGTGGTGACCGTGATCTTGTGCAGGTTCCGGTCGCCTTCGTGGGACTGGTCCTGGTAGCCGGTCGCGGTCCAGCTGCCGTCGGGCAGGGTGGCGAGTTTCCCGCGCAGGCGGGATTCGGCGTCGGACATCATTCGTTTCATCACGGCTTTGACGGTGTCCGCGCCGTACTGCCGGATCAGCGCGTGCATCCGTTCGGCGCCGACGTTGTTCGCGCCGATCTTGGCCCGCAGGTCGAGCCCGACCAGCATCGGCACCCGCGATCGGCGTACCCACAGGTCGGCGACGTCGCGTTGCAGCCTGCCGTCGCGGACCACCTTGACCGGTGGGGTGGGCAGGGATTCGGAGAACACGTCCTGCGCGGCGGGGGAGAACGAGCCGAGCCCGACGCCGCCGAGGTCCGGCTGATGCGCGATGGCGCTGGTCCAGGCGAACAGTTTCCCGTCGTGGAATACCGGCTGGTAGACGATCACGTCGTTCTGGTGCAGTCCGCCGCCGACCCAGGGATCGTTGCACAGGAACATGTCCCCGGGCTCGATGCCCGGATTGTCCGCGCGGTTGCGCAGGGTCCAGTAGATGGCCAGGTCGACCGCGCCGACCAGCATCGTGTTGTAGAGCCCGACCTGGACCTCCTGGCCCAGCTCGTCGGAGATGGCGAAGTCGAAGTCGTTGGCGTCGGTGACGATCGGCGAGCCGGACATCCGCTTGAGCGCCTCGCCCATCTCGTCGGTGACCGACCAGAGCCGGTGCCGGATCACCTCGTAGGTGAGCGGGTCGAGCGCGGCGACCTGCTCGTCGGTGACGGTGTGCACGGGCAGCGACGTCGGCAGCGAACGCGCGAGTTCCGCCGGGTCGACGGGACGGCTGGAGAAGGCCTCCGAGCCGGGGATCGGCATGGTCATCGCGTGCTCCTCCGGATGGTCAGGTTGCCGAGGTGGTCGACGGTGCCGGTGGTGCCGGCGGGCACCACGACGGTGGTGGTCGGCACCTCGACCACGGCCGGGCCGGTCAGGACGTGCCCGGCGCGCAGTTCCTGGTAGTCGTAGATCGCGGTGTCGACGTAGCCGGTGGCGGCGTCGAGACACACCGGCCGGGTGGCGATGGGTTCCGGGTCGCGTTCGGCCGCGGGCACGCCGGGCAACTCCGGGCTGAACGGCAGGATGCCGACGCCGCGGACCCGGAAGGTGATCGCCTGGATCCCGGCTTCGCGGAAACCGGCGCCGGCGCCGAACAATTCCGCGTAGCGCTTCTCGAATCCGGCCGCGGCGGCTTCGATCGCCGCCATGTCCAGCGGCCCGCTCGCGACCGGAGTGGTGACCTCGGCCAGCTGCATGGTGTAGCGCATGTCGATCTCGCGATACAGCTCGACGCGTTCGAACTGCACGCCTTGCCGTTGCAGGCCATTCCGGACCCGCTGTTCCAGCTCGGCGAAGTTCTGTTCGGCACGCTGCGGATCGAACGGGACCACGGTCGGGTCGGACAGCTCCGCGGCGAGCGCGATGTCCGACGAGGCCAGCCCGAACGCGGAGAACGCCGACGCGACCGGGCCGAGCGGCACGACCACTTCGTCGCACCCGACTTCCGCGGCGTAACCGGCGCAGTGCGCGGGTCCGGCCCCGCCGAAGGCGTAGAGCACAAAGGTGCGCGGGTCGTGGCCGGATTCGACCACGGTCTTGCGCAGCAGGTCGCCGGTCTGTGCGTTCTGCACGGTGTAGATCGCCGCGGCGGCCTCCTCCACCGAAAGCCCCAGCGGTTTCGCGATCCGGGTCTCGATGGCTTGGCGCGCAAGGTCTTTCGACAACGGCTTGCGCCCGCCGAGCAGCCCGCGCTCGGGCAGGATCCCGAGGACGAGGTTGGCGTCTGTGTTGGTCGGTTCGGTACCGCCGTTGCCGTAGCAGGCCGGACCGGGCACGGCCTGGGCGCTGCGCGGCCCGATACGGAGGTTCCCGCCGGCGTCGAGCCAGGCGATCGCGCCGCCGCCGGAGCCGATTGCGTCGACCCGCAGCGTGGGCACGTTGATCGGGTGGTGGTTGATCACCGTGCCGGTGTCACGGACCGGTTCGCCGTCCACCACCAGGCCGGCCAGGAACGTGGTGCCACCGACGTCGGTGGAGATGATGTTGCGGTGGCCGAGCTGACGCCCGAGTGCCACCGAGCCGACCACGCCGCCGGTCAGCACCGAACCGACCGTGCTGATCGCCGCCGCCGGTGCCTGCGCGGCCGCGATCGCGCCGCCGTTGGACTGCATGACCAGCAGCGGGCCGACGAGCCCGTGCTCGCGTAGCGAGGATTCCAGCGTGCCGAGGTAATCGCGCAGGCCGGGGCCGATCTGGGTGGACATGATCGTGGTCGCGTTGCGGGCGAACTCACGGATGCGCGGGCTCACCTCGGACGACAGCGCGACGAACAGCCCCGGCGCCTCCTCGGCGATCAGCTCCCGCAGCCGATGCTCGTGCGCCGGATTGCGGAACGACCACAGCAGCGAGACGGCGATCGCCTGCACGCCCTCGTCGACGAGGCTGCGGATCGCCGCGCGTGCCCCTGCTTCGTCCAGCGCGACGACCACGGTGCCGTCCCGGTCGATGCGCTCGGTGATCTCCAGCGCGTGCCGTTTCGGCAGCAGCGAGTGGTCCTTGTCCTGCGCGAGCACGTGCTGCAGCTCGTGCGGGGACCGGCCGAGGTAGCGGCCCTCGACGTTCATGATGAAGATCGAATCCCGGTGGCCCTTGGTGGTGAGGAACCCGACCGGCGGCACGTTGCCCGTCACCAGAGCGTTGAGCGAGGACGTCGTCCCGTGCGCGATGTGGTGGGTCTGCGCCAGCATTTCCGGCAGGGTGTGGCCAAGCTGCTCGGCGAGCAGGGTCAGGACGTCGAGCACACCCCGGGAGTAGTCCGGCGGGGTGGAGGGGGACTTGGCGGCGAGCACCGTCCCGGCGTCGTCGTCGAGGACGGCGTCGGTGAACGTGCCGCCCACGTCCACGCCGATGACGTAGGCCATGGCAGGCGCTCCTTTGCGCGAGGCGAGGTGTTGACGTTTGAGTAGACTATTCAACGGTGGTGACAAGAGTCAACCTTGACTCCTGGGTATCCATGACGTCAAATAGTCGACGCAACCGTCAATTCAGGTCTTCGGAGGTCCGTGATGCAGCCACGACGGGTCGCGGTGCTCGGGGGTGGGCCTGGTGGGCTCTACGCCGCCCGCCTGCTCAAGCTCGCGTATCCCGCCTGCGAGGTGCAGGTCCACGAGCAGGGCGAGCCGGACGCCACGTTCGGCTTCGGGGTCGGCCTCGCGTCGGGCACCCAGCGCAACCTGGAAAGCGCGGACCCGGACACCCTGCGCGAGCTGGTCGCCACGGGCGTACGGCACGACATGACGATGCAGGTCCGGGGCCAGCGCGTCCGGGTGCGCAACGACCGCCTGATCGGCGTCGCCCGCACGGAGCTGCTGGCCGTGCTGCAGCGGCACGCGGAGAAGGCCGGGGTGCAGCTGGAATTCGGGGTGCGGCCCTCCTCCGCCGAGTTGGACGCCGATCTCGTCGTCGCGGCCGACGGGGTGAGCAGCGCGACGCGCGAGGAGGGATCGTTCGGCGCGCACGTGGAGACCGGCGAAGGGCTCTACCTGTGGTGCGGTGCGGACTTTTCCTTGCCCGACGCGGTTTTCGCGCCGGTGGAGACCGAGTACGGCACCTTCGTCGCCCATGCCTACCCCTATTCCGGCGGCCGGTCCACCTTCCTGATCGAAACCGACGAGCGGACTTGGCGCAATGCCGGCTTCGACCGGACGACCGTCGCGCTGGAGGGCGCTCCGCCCAGCGCGTCCGACGAGGAATCATTGCGGTACCTGGAGAAGATCTTCGCCGGACAACTGCGTAGGCACCGGTTGATCGGCAACCGGACCCGCTGGCTGAGGTTCCGGACCGTGCGTTGCGAGCGCTGGTCCGACGGGAACGTCGTGCTGCTCGGCGATGCGGCGCACACCGCGCACTTCTCGATCGGTTCCGGCACGAAGCTGGCCATGGAGGACGCCATCGGGCTCGTCGCGGTGCTGCGGGATTCGCCGGATCTCGCCACGGCTTTCGCCCGGTACGAGGCGCTGCGCCGGCCGGCGGTGGAACGCCTGCAGGAACTCGCCCGCCGCAGCCAGCTGTGGTGGGAATCGTTTCCGTCCCGGCTCGACCTGCCGGTGGAACGGCTTATGGTGGCTTACATGTCTCGGGCGGGAAACGTTTCCCTGGACCGGTTCGCGGGCAGCAGCCCGGACGCGGTGGGCGTGGCCTTGCGCCAGTACGGCGGCACGCAGCCGCACGGGGACCTCGTCCAGTGGGTGCTCGATCGCCCGCTCACGCACGGTGGGCGCACCTTCCCGGACCGGGTCACGGTGCCGGAGCTGAAACGGGTGCACGCCGACCTGCGCAATCCTTGGTCGCCTGAGGCCGATGCGCTGGTCGCGCGCGGCCGGGGGAGCGGGGGCGTGCTGGTCACCGGCCCGGCGGCGCGGTCCGATGTGCTCACCCGGCTCGACCTCGCCGAGCGCATCCGGCTCGAAACCGGGGAGCTGACCGCGGTGGAAGGCCCGGCCGCCCTGCGTGAGGATCTCGCGGCAGGGCTGGTCAGCGGCCGTACGGACCTGGTATCGCTCACCGAGGAGCAGGTATGAGCGTCGTTCCCTATCCGGCTGCCGACGTCCGCCGCTACCGCGCGGCGGGGCTGTGGGGGACTGCGACGATCGCCACCGAGTTCCACCGGATCGCGGTCGCCCATCCGCGTCGTGACGCGGTGGTCGCGCTGGACGGGCGGCTCGGCTTCGCCGAACTCGACCGGCGGAGCGATCTCGTCGCCGCCGGGCTCGCCGGACGGGGCCTACGGCCAGGGGAGCCGATCCTGTTGCAGGTCACCAACCGGCTCGGCGCGGTTGTCGCGTGGTACGGCGCGCTCAAGGCCGGACTGATCCCGGTCGCCACGCTCTCCGCACATCGCGGGCACGAGATCGGGGAGATCAGCAGACGGGTCGGCGCGGTCGCGCACCTGGTCGAGGCCGGTACCCGCGGCTTCGACCTGGTCGAGTTCGCCGGGCAGCAGAAGGAAGGGCATCCGACGCTGCGGGAGTTCTTCGTGCTGGGCGAGGATCCGCGCGGACCGTCCATTGAGGACGTCGGCGAAGGCGTGTCCCCGGCCGAAGCTCGTGTGCTGGTCGAACGCATCCAGTACGGCCTCGATCCGGACGGCGTCGCGGTGTATCAGCTTTCCGGCGGCACCACCGGGGTACCGAAGGTGATCCCGCGCATGCACGCCGAGTACTGGTTCAACGCGGCCGAGTACGCGCGCTCGTGGGGCTGGACCGAACAGACGCGGGTCGCGCATCTGATCCCGATCATCCACAACGCCGGAATCGTCTGCGGTCTGCACGCTCCGCACAGCGTCGGCGGCTGCCTGGTGCTCGGCAGCCCCGATCTCGACGAGTCGTTGCCGCTGATGGCCCGTGAAGCCGCCACGCACGTCCTTTTCGGACACGGCCACTATCGCGCGGCGGACCATCCGGAGTTCGGTGCGGCGACGAAGGCCGTCACCCAGGTCGTGCTGTCCGGGGCCAAGGTGCCACCCGCGTTGTTCGAAGCTCTCGAAGCCCGCGGACTTTGGTCCGGTCAGCTTTTCGGGATGGGGGAAGGTCTTTTCCTCACCACCCGGCCGGGCGCACCGCGTCGTGCCCGGCTTGAGACCGTCGGCACGCCACTGTCCGAATGGGACGAAGTGCGGATCCTGGAACCAGGGACGGAAAAAGAGGTCGCCCCCGGCGCGGTCGGTGAGCTGTGCGCCCGCGGTCCCTACACGCTGCACGGCTACTTCGACGCCCGCGAGCACAACGCCCGCGCGTTCACTTCGGACGGTTTCTACCGGACCGGCGATTTGGCCACGTTGACGGAGATCGAAGGCGCGTACTACGTCTCGATCGAAGGGCGGCTGAAGGACCTCATCAACCGCGGCGGCGAGAAGATCAGCGCCGAAGAGGTCGAGCTGCTGCTCCTGCGGCACCCGCGGATCACCGGCGCCGCCGTCGTGCCGATGCCGGATCCGCGCCTGGGAGAACGGGCCTGCGCCTACCTCGTGGTGGACGGGCCCGAACTGACGCTGCCGGAGATCCAGGCACATTTCGCCGCGCTCGAAGTGGCGAAGTTCAAGTGGCCCGAACGCATCGAGCACCTCCCCGAGATCCCCCGCACGCTCGTCGGCAAGGCGGACAAGAAGCGCCTGACCGCCGACATCGCAACGAAAGTGAGTGCGCCGTGACGCATCGGATCGGCCTGATCGTGCCCAGCTCCAACGTCACCGTGGAGACGGAGCTGCCCGCGCTGCTCGCCCGGCATCCGGAGCGGTTCTCCTTCCACTCCAGCCGGATGCGGATGCACCAGGTGTCTCCGGAAGCGCTGAAGGCGATGAACGCGCAACGCGAACGGTGCGTCGCCGAGCTGGCCGACGCGCACGTGGACGCGCTGCTCTACGCCTGCCTGGTCGCGCTGATGGCGCAAGGCCCCGGGGAGCACCAGCGTGTCGAAGCGGAGCTTCGTACACAGCTCGCAGACACCGCGATCCTGTCCAGCGCCGGTGCGCTCGTCGCCGGTCTGCGGGCGCTCGGTGCTTCGCGGATCGCGCTGGTGACGCCGTATCTGCGGCCGCTGGCCGAACAGGTCGTGTCCTATCTGGAGGCAGAGGGGTTCACCGTTCTCGACTGGGCCGCGCTGGAAGTCGGCGACAACACCGAGGTCGGCTGCATCCCGGGCGAGCGCGTGCTGGCGGCTGCGCGGGGGCTGGATCTGACGTCGGCGGACGCGTTGATCATCTCCGCCTGCGTGCAGATGCCTTCGCTCGACCTGGTCGCACCTGCGGAGGAGGAGTTCGGGATTCCGGTGCTCTCGGCCGCCACCGCAGGCGCCTACGCGCTGCTCACCTGGCTCGGTCTCGACCCGGTGATACCCGACGCCGGCCGCCTCCTCGCCGCGCCGCGGTGAGTCCCGCCCTACGATCAGCGTCATGAGTGCGAACGGGTCCGGCCGCAAACGCGGCGCAGCCAGCACCACGCGCCGGGAGCTGGTGGAGAACGAGCTGTACGAGCATGCCACCCGGTTGTTCGCCGAACGCGGTTTCGCGGGCACCAGCCTGCAGGACATCGCCGACGCGCTCGGGATCACCCGGCCCGCGCTCTACCACTACGTCAAGAGCAAGGACGAGCTGCTGGCCAAGCTCGTCACGGAGGTGACCAGCGGCCCGCTCGACGAACTGAACGCGCTCGCCGCACAGCACGCCGACCCGGTGGACACTCTGCGTCGCATCGTCGCGGTGCTCGTCGGGCGCCGGGCGACCCAGCCCGAACGGTTCCGGCTGCTCATCCGCTCCGAGGCCGAGCTGCCCGCGGAGCTGACCGAGGCCTACGACACCGACCGCCGGGCCGTGCTCAAGACCATCGCCGGGGTGATCGACGACGGGGTGCACGCCGGCCGCTTCCGCCCGGTGGACGCGCGGGTCGCGGCGCTCGGCGTGCTCGGCATGTGCAACTGGGTGGCGTGGTGGTTCCACCCCGGCGGCCGGGACACCGCCGAGGGCGTGACCGAACAGCTCGCCGACATGGCCGTCGGCGCGCTGCAACGCCCCGGCGAGGCGCCCGGCGAGACCGGCCCGGCCGCCGTGATCAAGCAGCTCCGGGCCGATCTCGACCATCTGGAACGCCTGCTGGACCGCTGACCCGGTCGCCCCGTCCGGGCAGCAAGGGCTGTGAAGGGTCCCTTCACAGCCTCTGCGTCCAGGGTGTCGGCAAAGTCGGTGTGGAGGTCTGTGAAGGGACCCTTCACGGACTCTGAGTCCGTGAAGGGTCCCTTCACAGACCCGAAACCGGTCCGGCGCACGCCACGAGGTGGTCGCACACACACCTCCGCATCGCCCACTGCCGGGCCCCCGACCAACTTTGCCGGGGCCCTGGACTCAAAGTCCGTGAAGGGACCCTTCACGGATCTTTGGGTCTGGAGAGCCGAGCGGTCAGCCGGGCGCGGGGCGGCGCGATGGCTGTCTCACTCGTCAAACTATTGACTCAGTCGTTAAATGCCGCGTAGGGTCGGTGCCATCGCGAGACCACCCTTGGAGGTAGCAAGTGACTGAGCTCGAGCACCGGGTGCGGGGGGTCGACCACGTCGCCTTCCCGACCTTCGACCCGGCCGCGACCGTGCGCTTCTACCGGGACGTGCTGGGCTTCCCGGTGGTCCACTCGATCTGCGCGGCCGGCTGGGGGCCGCAGGACCATCCGGACTTCATCCACTTCTTCTTCGATCTGGGCAACGACGACCGGATCGCGTTCTTCTACTACTTCGGCGCCACGCCCGAGGTCGGCGGACCGGCCGGGGCGAAGGGCGATGTCTACGGCCGGTTCGGCGCGGACGTGCCGGACTACTTCGTGCGCTCCCGGCACCTCGCCATCCACGTGGAGAGCGAGGAGGACCTGCTCGAATACCGCCGCCGGCTGGATGCCAGCTCGTGGCCGGTGGAGATGCAGATCCAGCACGAGACCATCGAATCGATCTACACCCACGACCCGAACGGCTACTTTTTCGAGATCACCCGCGCCATGCGGCCGGTCACGCCGCAGGAGGATCTCGACGCGAACCTGACCATCGAAGCGCTGCTGGACGTGGTCTCGGAGCCGGACCCGGACTTCGGGAAACTGCTGGCGCGCAAGGCCGAACTGATCGTCGAGCGAGCCGCGGAGTGGACGGCGCCGTCGGAGGCGGGCCGATGACCGTGCTCTACGTCCTCGATGTCCCGGAGAACACTCCGGTCGCGAAGGTCGCCGCGGAGGATCTGGCGGTGACCGTCGGCCGGATCGGGCCGTACTTCGCGATCAGTGCGGAAGGGTCGATCGTGATCGACCGCCGGGCCACCGGCTGCCGTCACGCCGTCTGGTACTCGTGCATCGCCGGGGTCTCCCGCGACTCCCGGATCGCCCAGCACGACAAGGACGCGCTGCGCGTGGAGCGGCGGTGAGCGCCCCGGCGTCCCCGGCCCGGCTCGGTGAAGGCCGCTACCTGCAGGCCGGGCACCGCCCTTCGGCCACGGTCACTTCCGTGCACGAACTGACCACATCGGACGGTGCGACGGTCACCGGTGTGCTCGCCACGATTCCGGGCGCGCGGACCGTGGTGTGCCTCATGCATCCGCGTCAGGACCTGACGCATCATCCGCTCGTGCCGCTGCTGCTGCAGGCCGGTGTCGCGGTATGGACACAGCACACCCGTTCGGTCAACAACGATCTGAACCTGCTCCACGAACAAGCCCTGCTGGATCTCGCCGCGGGGCAGATCTTCTTGAGGGACAAGGGTTTCGACCATCTCGTCGGGCTGGGCCACTCCGGTGGCGGGACGCTGCTGGCCTACTACGCCGAACAGGCCGGGCTCGCCCCGGCCGAGCGGGTCGCGACCACCCCGGGCGGGCGCCCGGTGCCGCTCGCCGAGTCCGTCCTCCCCTCCCCGGACGGACTGGTCTTTCTCGCCCCGCACCCCGGGCAGGGCAGGCTCTTGCTGGCCTGCATCGACCCGTCGGTCGCCGACGAGGCCGATCCGCTCTCGGTGGTGCCCGAACTGGATCCGTGGAGCCCGGCCAACGGTTTCGCGGAGCCGCCGGGCGAGACCCGCTATCCGGCGGAGTTCCTCAAGCGCTACCGCGCCGCGCAGCACGCCCGCGTCGCCCGGCTCGACGCGATCGCCCGCGAAGCGCTCGCGCACACCGCGGAAGCCCGTGCGGCCTTCCGCGCGTCCGGTGCCGCGGCCGACCGACGGCGCAGCCTTGCCCCGAGGATCATGACGGTTTTCCGCACCGACGCCGATCCCCGGTGCGTCGACCTGTCGCTTGACCCCAGCGAACGTCCCTACGGTTCGCTGTTCGGCAAACGACCGGACCTCATCGACTACGGCCAGGTCGGTTTCGGCAGGCTGAGCACCCCGGAGGCCTGGCTGTCCACCTGGTCGGGCCTCAGCTCGAACGCCGACTTCGTCCGCTGCGCGCCGGGAGTCATCGCGCCGACGCTGTTCCTGGCGCTGACCGGTGACCAAGCCGCGTTCCCCGCCGACACCCGGCGCATGACCGAGGCGCTCGGCGCCGAGGACCGCACGGTGGTGAGCGTTCGTGGCCTGCACTTCGGCGGTCCGATCGGCGAAGGCGAGCCGACGGGAAACGCACTCGCCGCCGCGCAGATCGTGGACTGGCTGGGCAGCCGATTTCCCCTCGCCCGGTAACGGGCCGCGACAGGGGTTGTGCGGTCAGTAAGATGCCTGGATGGGAACGGGGGAGTCACCTGAACACGAACGGGCGTCGGGCAGCCGGTATCCGGTGTTGTCCAACCGTACGATCGGCTGGTTCGCGGCCGGCCTGGTGACGCTGGGGGTGGGGCTCGCCGTCCTGCTGCTCGTGCTGTTCGGCGACGGGCAGCACGTCGAACGGCTGGAAGCGGTCAAGACGGCGGGCACGATCGTGCTCGGGACCGGGGGCGCGGCCGCGCTCTGGCTGGCGGCGCGGCGGCAGCGCACCCAGGAGATCGCGCTCAACCAGAAAGCGGTGGATCAGCAGGCGACGGACCGATCGTTCGCCTTTCAGGAGCGGCTCGCCGAGGAGAACCGCCGCCATCTGGAGCGGGTCGCGGCCGCCACCGAGCACGACGCCGCCGAGCGCCGGATCACGGATCTCTACGTCAAGGCGGTCGAACAACTCGGTGCGGACAAACCCGCTGTCCGGCACGGCGGGTTGTATGCGCTCGAACGTGTGGCGCAGGAGAATCCGGCGCAGCGGCAGACCGTCGTGAACGTGATCTGCGCGTACCTGCGGGCGCCGTTGGACGAAAAACCGGACCCGGCCGAGTCCGAGGTCCGTCTGACGGCGCAACGGATCGTCTCCAAGCACCTGCGCTGGCCGAGGCAGGAGGCCGAGCCCCCGGTGGCCTTCTGGGCGGACATCGACCTGGACCTGCGGTACGCCCGCCTGGTGGGGCTGGATTTCCGCGACTGCCGGGTGCGGGAGCTGGACTTCACCGGGGCGTCCTTCTCCGGGCACGCGGTCTTCGAAGGCCTGCTGGTGGAAGGCCAATCGCGGTTCAACGAATCGAAATTCGAGTGGGCGTCCTTCCGTAAAGCGGTCTTCAGCCGCCGCAGCTGGTTCCACCAGAGTTCCTTCTCCACCCGGGCCGACTTCAGCCTGGCGAAGTTCAAGGGCGGTGCCTCGTTCGTCTCGGCCGTCCTGCGCCCGAAGGCGAGCTTCTACAGCGCGAAGTTCGAGAAGTGGTCCACCTTCGAGGATGCGGCCATCGCGGACATCACCTTCGGCAAGGTCAACGGCGCCCACATCGACGGTATCGACATCTCTCTGTTCGCGGGCAAGAAAAGCTGACCGGTCACGTCCTCGCGCGCCGGATCGGAAGTTCGGTTCCGTCCGCGAGTTCGCCGACCGGATCGCCGGCGTCGAGGGCGAACCCGCTGTCGGCCAGCGCGGCCACCACGCGGTCCGCGGCGTTGCGCCGCCCACTCGCGCTCGCCGCGACGGTGAGCAGCAGCGTCGGGCTATCCGGGGTGCCGCCGAGCCGGTAGACGGACGGGCGGACCCGCCGCAGTGCGCGGGTCACGAGATCGGCTTCGGAAGTCATGGCCCGATCCTGCCAGGCCTCGCGCGGGCCTGGCAGATGTGCGGGGATCAGGATTCGGGAGTCAGGAATCCGTTTTCCACCGGCATTTCCGGGCAGGTCGACAAGCCCGGGCATCCTTCAGTCCACAGTGGACTTCCGGGTGCCGGAGATCTGGGCGAGCAGAATGTCCCGTGTCTCGGTGAGATGGGCTTCGACGGCCGCGGAGGCTTCGGTCGCATTGCCCGAGCGGACCGCATCGTGGATTCTCCGATGTACTTCCAGCACTTCGCCGAGACTGCGCGTGCGCGTGGTCGAGAGGCGCTGTACGTGCACCTGCCCCCGGGCGCGGCGGACTGCGTCGGCGACTTGCGCGTTGCCCGCGGCGCGGAGCAGCGCGTCGTGGAAAGTCGTGTCGTGGTCCTGGAAGGCGGCTTCGTCGTCGGCGGCGCAGGCTGCTTCCATGGCCTGGAATGCCCGGTGCATCGCGTCGAGCTGGGCGCTGTCCTCGGACGCGGCGGCAAGTGCGGCGGACGGGACTTCGAGCAGCAGCCGGAGCCCGAAGAGATTGCGGATATCGGTGAGCGACGCTTCGAGGATGCGCACGCCCTTGCTGCGCTCGAAGGAGACAAGGCCCTCGGAAGCGAACCCGAGCAGGGCCTCGCGCACCGGCGTGCGGGAAACGCCCAGCTGCCGGGAGATCTCGACGACCGAGTAGAGCTTGCCCGGTTCCAGCTCACCGCGGATCATCGCGGCGCGCAGTTCGTCGTGCACGCGCTGCACAAGCGGAACGTCGTCGGTGAGTGGCCTCAACGGGATCCTTCACGTCTGTGGTACGGGATGAAGCAGAGCGTAGCGGCACTTGCGGTTGCTTTAAGCCAGGTGCTCCCTCCCTTGCGCGGGTAGGTCGGGGTCGGTGAGCGCGCCGTAGGATCCGGGACGGCGTGCGCCGAAGATGCGCACCTCGTACTCGCCGGGGATGAACGTCATGGTCTTCGTGCGGGCACGGGTGAGGTCCAGGTCCGCGGCGAACGTGCCGGGCGTGGCACCGGCGTCCAGCACCACCTCGGCCTCCGGACCGACGAGTTGGCTCCGGCCGAGGAACCGCATCCCCGCCTCCTCGTCCGGCCGGTCGGCGATGGCCAGGAAGACGTGGTTTTCCCAGGCCCGCACCCGGGGGACGAGGTCGGCCAGCGTGGTCGCCGTGTCCGGCCACGCGGCCGGCATGGCGATCAGATCCGCCCCGGTGAGCGCGAGTTCGCGGGCGGATTCCGGGAACCGCAGATCGAAGCAGATCATCAGGCCGATCCGGCCGGCCGGGATGTCGAACACCCGCGGTGCGCCGTCGTCCCCCGGCGCGACGAACCGGTCGGCACCCATGAACGGCAAGTGCTGCTTGCGGTAGTGGCCCAGCCGCCCGGCCGGGCCGAGCGCCAGCGCGGTGTTGTAGACGCGGCCGTCGGCGCCGTGTTCCAAGAGGCCGATCACCACGGACAACCTGGTCCGGCTTATGGCGGAGTGGAGCGGGTCGAGCACCGGGTCGTCGAGCGCCACGGCCACGCGATGCACGTCCTCGGCGGTCTCGAACAGATAGCCGTGCAGGAAGCATTCGGGGAAGACGAGCAGCTCGATGCCCTGCGCGGCGGCGTGGCCGATTTCGCGGACCGCCACCGCCAGATTGGCCGCGAGATCGCCGAGCGCGCTGCCTCGCTGGACCACGGCCACCCGCGTGGTGCCTGGATCGGAGTGGGCTGGACGGCTCACCGTTACCACTCTGGAGTGCTGCATGCAACATGTCAAGGATTGACGTGCTGCATGCAGCATGTAACAGTCGCGAAGATGCTCCTTCGCGTCGCGCGGAGCGCGGGCGGGATGCCCCAGTCCGTCACCAGCAGGCCCACGGAAAGGTGACCGAGTTGAGTACCGCCGCACGGACCGACGAGCAGCGCCGCGAGTTCTCGAAGCGCGCCTTCCGCCGAATCGTGCCCCTGCTCTGCCTGGTGTACGTGATCAGCTTCCTGGACCGGACCAACATCGGGTTCGCGAAGGACCGTCTCCAGGCCGATCTCGGGATTTCCGCGGCTGCCTACGGACTGGGCGCCGGTCTGTTCTTCCTGACCTACGCGTTGCTCGAAGTGCCGAGCAATCTGGTGCTGCGCAAGGTAGGCGCGCGATGGTGGATCGCCCGGATCATGATCACCTGGGGCCTGCTGTCCGCGGCGACGGCCTTCGTGCGGGGCGAGGTCTCGTTCTACGTGCTGCGGTTGCTGCTCGGCGCGGCGGAGGCTGGGCTGTTCCCCGGCGTCATCCTGTACTTCACGTACTGGTTCACGCGCGCTGAGCGAGCCAAGGCCAACGGGTACTTCCTGCTGGGCGCTTCCATCGCCAACATCGTCGGCTCCCCGCTCGCCGGGGCGTTGCTGAGCATCGACGGCGCGGGCGGGCTGCACGGCTGGCAGTGGCTGTTCCTCACCGAGGGTGCGCCCGCCGTCGTGCTCGCCTTCGTGATCCTCCGCGTACTGCCCGATTCCCCGGCGAAAGCCTCCTGGGTCAGTGCGGAGGAGGCGCGTGATCTGCAGGCGCGGCTCGACGCCGAGGCCGGTCCCGAGCCGGCGCGGCACCCGGTCCGGCAGGTGCTGCGCGACCCCCAGATCGTGCTGGCGATCGTGGTCTATTTCTGCCACCAGGTCGCGATCTACGCGGTGGCCTACTTCCTCCCCGGGATCATCGGGCGGGCCGGGTCGCTGAGCCCGTTCCAGACCGGGCTGCTCGCGATGCTGCCCTGGCTCGCCTCCGGGATCGGCGCGCTGGTGCTGCCGAGGCTGGCCACCACGGCCGGCCGCGCCCGGCTGCTGATCGCGATCGCGCTGCTGGTGATGGCGGGCGGCTTCCTGGTGGGCTTGCTCGCCGGTCCGGTGCTCGGGCTGCTCGGACTGTGCGGGTCCGGCTTCGTGTTCTGGTGCGTCAACTCCACGATCTTCACCTTCCCGTCCTCCCGGCTCACCGGTGCCGCGCTGGCGGGCGGGCTGGCCTTCGTGAACTCCTGCGGAATCCTCGGCGGCTTCGCCGGCCCCTATCTGATGGGGCTGGCCGAAAACTCGACCGGCGATCCCGCTTCGGGTTTGTGGATTGTCGTGGTGCTGCTCGTGCTCGCCGCCGCGCTCGCGATGGCGCTCCGCCACGGCGCCGCCCGCAAAGCCGATTCGGCGCGGCTGGAAAGTGATCTACGGAAGTGATTTTCCGGCCGTCGCCGCACTGCGTGATCACGGGGGATCGGAGGATCCGGAAATGATGTCATTCGCCCAGCTGCGCTGTTTCGTCGCGGTCGCCGAGGAATTGCATTTCGGCCGCGCCGCCCATCGGCTGCAGATGACCCAGCCGCCGTTGAGCAGGCAGATCGCGTTGCTGGAACAGGAACTGAAGGTCGTCCTGTTCGACCGCTCGCGTCGCTCGGTCCGGCTGACTCGGGCGGGTGCGGCGTTCCTCGACGAGGCGCGCCGGCTGCTGCGCGGCGCGGAGCGGGCGGCCGAGACCGCCCGGCTGGTGTGCACCGGCCGGCGCGGCAGGCTGTCCATGGGATTCACCGCGGCGAGTGCGTATCGCAACCTCGGGCAGGTCCTGCTGCCGATCCAGCAACGGCTGCCGGAGGTGGAGATCTCCCTGCGGGAGATGGTCAGCGGGGTCCAGCTGGACGCGCTCTCCAACGGGGAGCTGGACCTGGCCATGATCCGCCCGCCGGTGCGCCGTGACGACATCGAGTCACGGATCCTGCACCGGGAGGGGCTGGTCGCCGCGATTCCGCGCGGCAGCGACCTCGCGCGCAGCGGGGAACCGCTGACCCCGGCCGATTTCGACGGACGTGATCTGATCATGTACCGGCCGCCGGAGGCGCGGTATTTCCATGATCTGATCACCCGGATCTTCCACGACGCCGGGGCCACCCCGCACTATCCGCACCACCTCGCCCAGATCCACTCGATGCTGGCCCTGGTCAACGTCGGTCTCGGCGCGGCGCTGGTGCCCGAGACCGCGGCCGAGGTGCGCTACCCCGGGGTCGAGTTCCGCCCGGTCCGGCTGCCCGACTGGGGCCGCGTCGAGCTGGCGATCGCCTGGCGGCGGGACAACGGCAACCCCGCGCTGGCCGCCGCCCTGGACACGCTGCGCCCGCCTCTGCACGGTGTGCCGGTAGCCGGTTGACGTGCCCGATCCCGGTGATTCATTCCTTGTATCGGTAGCGCTGAAAATGGTGTTGGACGGCATTCGCTTCATTTATCTAGGCTCAGCCGAACACGCGGATCCGTGCCCGGTCCGGCTTCCGCGGACAATCTTGCCGATCGCAGAGGAGAGCAAAGCCGATGCCCGCGTTCACCCCGGCCGAACTGGCCGAGAAACTCGGTTCCGGGCTGTTGTCGTTCCCGGTGACCCATTTCACTCGCGAGTTGCTGTTCGATGAATCCGGTTACCGGGAGAACATCGCGAGGCTCGGTCGGTACGACGTCGCCGGACTGTTCGCCGCGGGCGGGACGGGCGAGTTCTTCTCGCTCACTCCCGCCGAGATCGGCGCGGTGGTCCGGGCTGCGGTCGCCAGCGCCCCGGCGGGCACGCCCATCCTCGCCCCCGCCGGGTACGGCACCGCGCACGCGATCTCCCTGGTGAAGGACGCCGAGGAGGCCGGTGCTGACGGCGTGCTGCTGTTCCCGCCGTACCTCACCGAGTCGTCGCAGGAGGGCTTGGCCGAGCACGTGCGCGCGGTCTGCGCGGCCACCTCGCTCGGGGTCGTCGTGTACAGCCGGGCGAACGCGATCTACGCGCCCGAGACGGTGGCCACCCTCGCCGCGGAATGCCCGAACCTGGTCGGTTTCAAGGACGGCGTCGGCGACCTGGAGGCCATCACCCGGATCCACGCGCTGCTCGGCGACCGGCTGGTCTACATCGGCGGCCTGCCGACCGCGGAGACCTTCGCCCTGCCGTATCTGGAATTGGGGGTGACGACCTACAGCTCGGCGATCTTCAATTTCCTGCCCGGCTTCGCGCTCGATTTCTACGCCGCGGTGCGGGCCGGCGACCGTGCGCGGGTCCGGCACTTGCTCGCCGAGGTGGTGCTGCCCTACACCGCGATCCGCGACCGCAAACCCGGCTACGCGGTGAGCATCGTCAAGGCGGGCATGGACGTCACCGGCTTCCCGGCCGGCCCGGTCCGCCCCCCGCTGACCAGCCTGAACCAGGACGAACGGACCCGCCTGGCGGCGATCGTCGAACGGGCCGGGACCGTCCTCGGCCGGGCCGCCTGAGCCGATGGCCGGGCGGTCCGGGGACGGTGGTGGTGCTGTGAAGGTTCCCTTCACGGACCTTGGGCCGGCGGCGGTGGCGGTGGCGCGGCGGTCCGGTGCGGCTGGTGGTGCTGTGAAGGGACCCTTCACGGACATTGGACCGGTGGCGCGGCGGTCCGGTGCGGCTGGCGGCGCTGTGAAGGGACCCTTCACGGACTTTGAGACTGTGAAGGTTCCCTTCACGGGCATCGAGCCCGTGGCCGGGCGGTCCGGGGACGCCGACGGGTCCGTGAAGGGCACCTTCACGGACTCTGAGTCCGTGAAGGTGCCCTTCACTACCTTCCGCCAGGCCGAGGCTCGCCATACCGCCGCACCCGCCACCCCGGTGCTCGCCATCCTGCCGCACCCCCATCCCTCAGCAGCCCACCTCGGCGCACCACCCCGCCGCACCCCCCATCCCTCGGCGCACCCAC